>CANCFZ010000108.1 GCA_947377425.1 Flavobacteriaceae bacterium | reverse complement strand
TCGGCATCAAAAATCATTTGGTTTAATGCTTTTGCAGCCATTGGTCCACGCCAAATAACGGCTTGACTTGGTGCTGTGAAAAATCCGATTGAAAGTAATTTTATTTCGTAACTTTCAATAGGCTTCATTTTTGACTTTCCGTCAACTTCGATCGAAATTGGTTTTTCTTTTTCCACATCGAACATTATTGGCATACTTGGCCCGTAGATATCGGCATCTAAAACTCCAACTTTGAAACCCATTTTGGCCAAAGTTACGGCTAAATTGGCAGTTGTTGTAGATTTTCCAACGCCACCTTTTCCTGAAGCTACAGCAATAATATTGCTAATTCCTGGAATAGATTTTCCTTTAATTTCGTTTGGATTTTCTTTAGCTTCAACTTTGATATTTACTTTCACAACTGCATCTGGAGAAAATTGCTCATGAATTAGTTTTTTAATATCGTCTTCTGCTCGTTTTTTGATGTGCATTGCTGGAGTTGAAAGCAATAAATCTACTGTTACTTCATTACCAAAAATAAGTACATTTTTAACTGCTCCGCTTTCCACCATATTTTTTCCTTCGCCAGCAATAGTAATTGTTTCTAATGCTTTTAGGATTTCCTTTCTATCTAACTTCATGTTCTTGTTTAAAAATTTATGAGTTTATCCTTCGACAAGCTCTGTATAACAATTTAAATAAAAGTTTGTTAACTTTTTATTTAAACTGAATATGAATTGCAAAGATAGTAAGAAGTTTAAAAGTATGGCAGTAACAAGCTTTAAAGTTTTGTTATAATCAGATAGTTATATTCTGTTATTTTGTAATAACTTGTATTTTTTTAATCCAGAAATAGTTACAAATCCATTTTCGGCATCCAAAAAACATTTTCAAAATCTACAATTTGATTGTCAACAACTATTATCCCTTCATTTTCAAGTAATTGTTGCATAAGATTTGTTCCATCGAAATGATGTTTGCCTGAGAGCAATCCTTTTCTATTTACAACTCTGTGCGCTGGAACATCTTCCATATTATGCGAGGCATTCATTGCCCAGCCAACCATTCTAGCAGAACGAGCTGTTCCTAGTGCTTTGGCAATTGCTCCGTAAGAAGTTACTTTTCCTTCGGGAATTTGTCTTGCAATTGCATAAACTCGTTCGAAGAAATTTTCTTCCATTAGAAATAATATTTAACAACATTAAACAAAGTGATTAATGCAACAATTCCTGTAATTAATCCAATCATGTTATTCATATTATTGATAAAAAAAACGGCTTTGGATTTCATTTTATTAAAGAACACAACATAAAAGTAAAAAACGGCAAACGAACCAAGAACAATACCTAGAACTAAACTATATATTGGTAAAGGTTGAAAAGTAAAAACTTTATATGATGCCAATGCAATGCTAACTAAAACATAATAAGGAATTGGAAAAAAATTAATAGCCGAGATAATCATTCCCATAAAAAAGCGACTTCGCTTACTTTTTACAGCAACATTTTCATCATTTATTTTTGGTTTTTTGGCAAATTTTAAAAAATAAACGGTGAGTGCAATGAAGATAAAAAGACCGATTTCACGAAGTAAAATAATTATTTCTTTATGACTATCAATATATTGTGCAAATATTACCGAAATATAAGTTTGAAAAATAATTATAATTAAAGCTCCCAAAACAAACATCATAGCTCGTTTTTTTCCGTCGACTAAGCTCACTTTAGCTGCTGTCATGTTGATTAATCCCGGTGGAATAACCCCAACAACTGCTGCTAAAAACCCGAAGAAAAACGGAAGAAACAAATTCATTTACTTGATTTTAAAACGAATATACGTAATTGATTTATTAATTTCCAAATATTGTTTCTCGTAAAATGTTTGAATTTCTGTCACTTCACTTGGAGCGCCTTCATTTTTGTATACGTTGTGGTTAGCATACAAAACTTCGTGCCCTTCGCCGTGAAGTAATCCTAAAGTATAACCATGCATAAATTCGGAATCAGTTTTAAGATTTACTACACCATCTGGTTTTAAAATTCTTTTGTACAACTTTAAGAATTCCGAATTGGTCATTCGATGTTTTGTTCGTTTGTATTTAATTTGTGGATCTGGAAAAGTTATCCAAATTTCAGAAACTTCACCATCGGCAAAAATGTGATTAATCAACTCTATTTGAGTTCTAATGAAAGCTACATTGTGCATTCCATCATCAACAGCGGTTTTAGCACCGCGCCAAAAACGAGCACCTTTAATATCAATTCCAACAAAATTTTTATCGGGATAACGTTCTGCTAAACCTACAGAATATTCTCCTTTTCCACAACCTAATTCAATTATTATTGGATTGTCATTCTTGAAGAAATCACTATTCCATTTTCCTAAAAGCGGAAAACTGTTGCTTACTACTTCTTCTCTTGTTGGTTGAAAAACATTGTTGAATGTTTCGTTTTCCTTGAATCGTTTTAACTTATTTTTACTTCCCACAACTAATTTTAATTTTTTACTTCGTACAATTTGACCTAAAATTATCGAAGTGCAAAATTAATTAAATATATGGAATGAAAATATTTTTTTATATTGCACCACAAATCATAACCTCTTAGTTTCTAATGACTTTGAATAATTCGCAAAAAAACATTCTTGTTGCGCCATTAAATTGGGGTCTAGGTCATGCTACACGATGTATTCCTATAATTCGTGAATTAGAAAAAAACGGATATAACCCAATAATTGCTTCCGATGGAATTGCTTTAGATTTATTAAAGAAAGAATTACCTCACTTAATTGCCTTAGAATTACCTTCTTATAATATTGAGTATTCCAGAAAAAGTGCCAATTTAAAATGGAAATTAATAAAAAATAGTTTAAAAATTACTAAAACTATTTATCAAGAAAAAGTATTAGTAAAAAAATGGATTTCGGAATATAATCTTGTTGGATTAATTTCAGACAATAGATTAGGTATTAGAAATAAAAAAATTAAATCGATTTTTATTACGCATCAGCTTAATGTTTTGTCTGGAAAAACCACATGGATTTCTAGCAAATTACACCAACATTTTATAGCTAAATTTGATGAATGTTGGGTTCCTGATTTAAAAAATTTTCCAAATTTTTCTGGTGTTTTAGGCCATTTAAAAAAAGACAAATCAAAGAAGTTAAATATAAAATATATAGGGATTTTAAGTCGATTTGAAAAAAAAGATCTGCCTAAAAAATATGATTTGATGGTTATTCTTTCTGGTCCTGAACCCCAAAGAACCATTTTAGAAGATAAAATTATTTTAGAATTACAAGATTATAAAGGGAAAGTTGTTTTTATAAAAGGAAAAGTTGAGGCAGAACAAAAGCAAGAACAACTTGGCGAAATTATTTTCTACAATTTCATGCAAAGTCAGCAATTAGAAAAAACTTTTAACGAAAGCGAAATTGTTATTTGTAGGTCAGGCTATACCACAATTATGGATTTAGCAAAACTAGGAAAGAAAGCGTTTTTTATTCCAACTCCTGGTCAATATGAGCAAGAATATTTAGCTAAGAAACACAAAAGAAATGGGTTGGTTTCTTTTTGCAAACAAAGCATTTTTAAAATTGAAAAACTAAAAGAAGTAAATCAATATTCTGGTTTTTCCAGCTTAAATTCCAAAACTAATTGGGAAGAATTATTTCAATTTTTCTAATGTAAAAGAAAATTCTGAACCTTTTCCAAACTCACTTTCTACATATATTTTTTCGTTGTGACCTTCAATAATATGTTTCACTATTGAAAGTCCTAGTCCAGATCCTCCTTCACTTCGTGCGCCGCTTTTATCCACTCTAAAGAAACGTTCAAACAACCTTGAAATGAATTGTTTTTCTATTCCTTCACCATTATCTCTAACTCTAACAATTATTTTGTTCTTGACTAAATCTTCAATAGTAATTTCTGTTGTGCCGTTTTCCCTTCCATATTTTATTGAATTCATAATCAAATTGGTCAATACTTGCTGAATTTTTTCCTGATCTGCAAAAACTGTAATTGGTTTACTATATTTTCTATCAAACATTAAAATAATATTCTTTTTATCGGCTTGCATTTCTAACAATTCAAATATATTTTGAATCAATTCAACGATATTAAATTCAGAATATTCTAAATTCAACTCGCCCATTTCGAGTTTGGAAATCATGTCTAAATCTTCAACAATATAGATTAGTCGTTCAACACCTTTTTCGGCTCTTTCAATGTATTTTTTTCTTAAATCTTTATCTTTCATAGCACCGTCAAGTAAAGTAGAAAGATATCCTTGTACCGTAAAAAGTGGTGTTTTTAATTCATGCGAAACATTTCCCATAAATTCTCGTCGGTATTCTTCACGCACTTTAAGGTTTTCGATTTCTATTTTTTTATCGGTAGCAAACTTTTTAACTTCTCTTGTTAATGTTGCCATGTCAGTTGTAATTGATTGTGTACGAAGTGTAGCAGAATCTAGAAGAGAAACATCATCATATATTTTTTTTACTCTTCTGTAAATAAAATGTTCTACACGATATTGAAGAACAAAAAAAGAAAAAATTGCAATTGCAACTGCAAACACAACACAAAATTGCCACGAAAAAGTTGAAAATAAAAAAGACAAAACAGCAACTAATGCTGTTGAGAAAAGTGTAATATAAAGAGTTGATATTACAGCAAAAGTATATGTTTTTTTAAAACTCAATCCCATTTTTGAGAACAATTAGTTGTTGTAATTAATTCTGTAAAAATAAGGAATTTAAACTTCAAATTTATATCCGACACCTTTTATGGTTTTGAAAAGTTCTTCACCAATTTTTTCGCGAAGTTTTCTGATGTGAACATCGATGGTTCTTCCTCCAACAATAACTTCATTCCCCCAAACTTTATCCAGAATTTCTTCTCTTTTAAATACTTTTCCAGGTTTGGATGCTAATAAATAAAACAATTCAAATTCTTTCCTTGGAAGTACAATTTCTCTTCCTTCCATAACTATTTTATATTCTTCACGATTGATTTCAATGCCACCAACATTTAGGTTTTCGCTTGGTGCGTTTTCATCTTTCAAACGTCTTAATAGTGCTTTTACTTTACTCACTAGTAATTTTGGCTTAATTGGTTTAGCAATATAATCATCTGCGCCCGCATCAAAACCAGCTACTTGAGAGTAATCTTCACTTCTTGCTGTTAAGAAAGCAATAATAACATTACTTAATTCTGGTATTTTTCTAATGTTTTCACACGCTTCCATTCCGTCCATTTCCGGCATCATCACATCCATAATAATTAAATGTGGCCGCTCTTTTTTGGCAACAGCAACAGCTTCTTTGCCATTAGATGCTGTAACAATTTTATATCCTTCTTGCGACAAGTTGTATCCTACAATTTCGAGGATATCTTGTTCGTCATCAACCAATAAAATCTTAATGTCTTTTTTTTTCATAATGCAAAAATTTGGGTGTTTTGCGATTGTAAATATAACATTTTATACAGTATTATTTAACGTTAGATTAGAGTTAACAGTAATTTAATCTGTTAACATTAAGATAATAAATGCTGAAACAAATAAAAAAATTAGTGATTTGGCATTGTATTTGAAATAATTTTATATATTTGCTTTAACCAAATTGTTCTCATGAAAAGAAATTACTTTTATATCGTTCTATTTTTTCTTTGCTTAAGCACCTCTAACGCTTTGGCTCAAGATGGAAAACAGACTTCAAAAGTACAAGAAAGTACTATTGAAGGTTTAAGTGTATACCCAAATCCTGCAAGTGGTGACAGAATTTACATTACAACAAAGTATAACGACGACAAAGAAATAACAATATATGATGTACTTGGGAAAAAAGTACTTCAAACCATTTTATCTTCAAAAGAACTTAATATTAGTTCACTAACTTCTGGAGTTTACATTATCCAAATTAAAGAAGACGATCTTGTTGCTACAAGAAAACTTATAATAAAGTAATATAAGTCACTTACAATTAACTATTTTTTTTACGTTCATAATTTTTAATTCTAAATATTGTCCTTATATTTGTAGGCAATTTTATTTATAAAAATTATGAAAAAACTTTACACTTTATTATTATTAGCAATTGCTTCTGTTTCTTTCGGACAAGTAGTTTCAGAAGACTTCAATTATGCTGATTCATCTATCTTAAACGCAAATGGCTGGACTGTTCATAGTGGAGCAGGAACTAACGCTATTGATGTTGGCGTATCTAACGGATTAACATATACTGGTTATTCTGGTTTAACTGGTTTTACAGCAGCAGCAGTCGGAAATGCAGCAAGATTAGACAACACTGGCGAGGATGTTAACAAGGCATTTTTAGCTCCTGTAACTTCTGGAAGTCTTTACTATTCTTTTTTAGTAAATGTTACAGCTGCCGAAGCTACTGGAGGATATTTTACTCATCTTGGACCAGGAGGAACAGGAACATCTCCGTTTTTTGGAAAAATTTATGTGAAAAACTCAGCAACGACTGGAAAAATAAACTTTGGCGCTTCAAATACTAATACTGCCATATATTCAACTGTAGATTACGATTTGAATACAACTTACTTAATTATTTTGAAATATGATGTTAGTGCAACTGGAGCATTAAGCATGTGGGTTAAAACAACAGGTGTTCCTGCAACAGAAGCTGCTGCAGGAACAGCTGATATAACTACTTCAGGAAGCGGAAGTGCTAATGCTGGAGGTGTATACTTGCGTCAGTATAATGCTGCTCAAAACATTACTGTTGACGGCATTAGAGTATATGCAACTTGGTTTGGAACAACTCCTTGTGCGTTAGCTTTAGCAACAGAAACTACAACATGTGATGCAGTTACTTCTGGCATAGATACCTATACAACAACAATTCCTTTTACAGGTGGAAATACAGGAACTTATACATTAGCTACAACCGCAGGTACAATTGGAGGAGATAATCCTTCAACTACTGCTACTGGAAACATTATTATTACTGGTGTAACAGAAGGTGCTAATTTTACTTTAACTGTTTCTGGAACTTGTGGATTTACTAAAATCGTCTCTGCTCCAGAATGTAAAATAGTTAACGCTTTACCATACAGCGAATCGTTTCCTTATACAGTAGGAACATTCCTTGGAACTTCTCAAAAATGGACTAACGCCAATACTGGTGACGATGTTACTCTTGTTGCAGGAAATTTATCTTACACAGGAATTACTTCATCTGGAAATGCGGCTAGTTTTGGTTTAGATGGAAAAGAATGTCACACTCCTTTTACTGCCACTACATCTGCTGATGGAGGTTTATATGCTTCTTTCTTAATTAATGTTACAGATTATGCTAATGTTACAACAGATGGTAATCAAGATTATTTTGTTGTTCTAACTGATGGCGCATCTGCAAACTTTAAAGCTAGATTATTCATTAAAAAAACAGCAAATCAATACCAATTAGGATTAGCTTCTGCAGGCACAACAACTACAAATTATGACCCGACTCTTTTCAATGTTGGAGATACAGTATTAATTGTTGTTGGATATGACTTTACAACTTTAAAAGCATGGCTTAACCCAACTCTTGCTACGTTAACAGATTCAACTACTCCAAACTTAACTGACACTCCTACTGCAGCAATTGCAACTTTAGGCGGGTTTTTATTAAGACAAGGCAGTACAACTACAACTCCAACAATGACTATTGACGAGTTAAGAATATCTACTACAATTGCTGGTTTATTAACTTCAAACCAAGTTAACACAATCTCTGGATTATCAGTTTACCCAAACCCAGTTAAAAACGGTGTTTTCTATATCAATACTGATGCTAATGCAGAAAGAACAGTAACTGTTTTTGACGTATTAGGAAAACAAGTTTTAAATACTAAAACTTCTGAAAGTGTTATTAATGTTTCTAGTTTAAATACTGGTATTTATATGGTACAAATCACTGAAGAAGGAAAAACTGCTACTAAAAAATTAGTTATAGAATAATTAATTTAAAAATATATTCAAAAGCTCCAATTAACGTTGGAGCTTTTTTATTTTTATTACTTTTGCAAAAATTATTTCATTGATTACTTCACAAGACATATTTACTATTTCAAATCAAAAGCAATTCGAAAAATTAGCTTTAAAAGTTTTTCGATTCCAATACGAAAACAATAAAGTGTACCGCGAATTCTGTGAGTTACTGAAAGTTGAAAAAGGCACTGTAAAATCATTGGAACAAATTCC
>CANCFZ010000107.1 GCA_947377425.1 Flavobacteriaceae bacterium | reverse complement strand
AATGTTACTTATGGAACCGATTTATATTTGGGAAGCTTTTGTTATGTTGGTAAAAATGTAACGATTGGCAACAACGTAAAAATATATCCAAACACTTTTATTGGCGATAATGTAACTATTGGTGATAATTGTATTTTCTTTGCAGGTGTTAGAGTTTATTCTGAAACCGAAATTGGAAACAATTGTGTAATTCATTCGGGAACTATTGTAGGTTCTGATGGATTTGGATTTGCGCCACATGATGACGGAACGTACAGTAAAATTCCACAAATTGGCAATGTAATTTTGGAAGATGATGTAGAAGTAGGTTCTTGCACCACAATTGATAGAGCCACAATGGGTTCAACAATCATTAGAAAAGGTGTGAAGTTGGATAATCAAATTCAGATTGCTCACAATGTTGAAATTGGAGAAAACACAGTTATAGCAGCTCAAACAGGAGTTGCAGGTTCAACCAAAATTGGTAAAAACTGTATGATTGGCGGACAAGTTGGCATCGCAGGACATTTAACAATTGGTGATAATGTTAGAGTTCAAGCCCAATCAGGTATTGGCAAAAATATTAAAGATGGCGAAATTATTCAAGGTTCACCAGCTTTTAATTATGGAGATTTTAGCAAATCATACGTTCATTTTAGAAACTTACCAAAAATAGTGGCTGATTTGGATGCATTGAAAAAGAAAATAGAATAGAAAACAAATAAACTAGATTAAATATTATGGTTAAGCAAAAAACCATCAAAAGTGAAATTTCACTAACAGGAGTAGGATTACACACAGGTAAAGAAGTTAAAATGACTTTTAAACCAGCACCCATAAACAACGGATTTACTTTTGTAAGAGTTGATTTAGAAGGCAGTCCTATTATTGAAGCTGATGCAAATTATGTTGTCAACACACAACGAGGAACTAATTTAGAAAAACTAGGCGTTAAAATTCAAACTTCAGAGCATGTTTTAGCTGCTTTTGTTGGTCTTGATGTTGATAATGTAATTATCGAACTAAACGAATCGGAACCACCAATTATGGACGGTTCATCAAAATTTTTCGTAGAAGCTATTGAAAAAGTTGGTGTTGAAGAACAAGATGCTGAACGTAAATACTACGTTGTAAAAGAAGTTATTTCATTTACAGATGAAGCTACAGGAAGCGAAATTATCATCATGCCTTCTGAAGATTATCAAGTGACTGCAATGGTTGACTTTGGAACTAAAGTATTAGGAACCCAAAATGCTACATTAAAAAATATTGCCGATTTTAAAACCGAAATTGCTGATGCAAGAACATTCAGTTTCTTGCATGAATTAGAAACTTTATTAGACAACGGTTTGATAAAAGGTGGCGATTTAAACAATGCTATTGTTTATGTAGATAAAGAAATTTCTCCATCAACAATGGAAAATTTGAAAAAAGCATTCGGAAAAGAGCATATTTCAGTTAAAGAAAATGGAATTTTAGATAACCTAACATTACATTATCCAAACGAAGCGGCACGTCACAAATTACTTGATGTAATTGGTGATTTAGCACTTGTTGGAATAAGAATTAAAGGAAAAGTTATAGCCAATAAACCTGGGCATTATGTAAACACACAATTTGCAAAAAAACTTTCTAAAATCATTAAGATTGAGCAAAAGAATCAAATTCCGGTTTATGATTTGAACTTGCCTCCATTAATGGATATTCATCAAATTATGAATATTTTACCACACCGACCTCCATTTTTATTGATTGATAGAATCATCGAAATGTCAAGTACGCATGTGGTTGGAATGAAAAATGTGACCATGAATGAAAACTTCTTTGTAGGACATTTTCCAGATGCACCAGTAATGCCAGGAGTTCTTATCGTAGAAGCAATGGCACAATCGGGTGGAATTTTGGTTTTAAGTACCGTTCCTGATCCTGAAAATTACTTGACTTATTTTATGAAAATTGATAATGTTAAGTTCAAACACAAAGTGTTGCCAGGAGATACTTTAATATTCAAATGTGATTTAATTTCACCTATTCGTAGAGGTATTTGTCACATGCAAGCCAATGCTTATGCAAACGGTAAATTAGTTGCCGAAGCAGAATTAATGGCACAAATAGCTAAAAAACAATAAATTATTTGTTGATTTGTCTATTCGGTAATTTGAAATCCGAATTATCAAGTTATCAAGTTATCAAATTTAAGAAGATATATGAATCAACCGTTAGCATACGTTCATCCGGGCGCAAAAATCGCAAGAAATGTTGTAATTGATCCTTTTACAACGATTCATAATAATGTAGAAATAGGCGAAGGAACTTGGATAGGTTCAAACGTAACTATTATGGAAGGCGCAAGAATTGGTAAAAATTGCAATATTTTTCCAGGTTCTGTGATTTCTGCTGTGCCACAAGATTTAAAATTTGGAGGTGAAGATTCACTTGCAATAATAGGTGATAATACTACTATTAGAGAATGTGTTACCATTAATAGAGGAACTGTAGCTTCGGGTCAAACTAAGATTGGAAAAAACTGTCTTATTATGGCAACAGCTCACATTGCCCACGATTGTCATATTGGCGACAATGCCATTATTGTAAATGGTGTTGCGTTGGCTGGACACGTAATTGTTGGAAATTTTGCCATTATTGGCGGATTGGCAGCCGTGCATCAATTTATTCATATTGGAGATCACGCTATGATATCGGGTGGTTCTTTGGTTCGTAAAGATGTACCTCCATATACCAAAGCAGCTAAAGAGCCTTTATCTTATGTTGGAATCAACTCGGTTGGTTTAAGAAGAAGAGGTTTTACATCAGATAAAATCAGAGAAATACAAGATATTTATAGAATATTGTATCAAAAAAATTACAATACATCACAAGCGGTTGGCATAATTGAAGCCGAAATGGGGGCTTCGCCAGAACGTGATGAAATATTAGATTTTATCAGAAATTCTTCTCGTGGAATCATGAAAGGATATTCGGGAGGATATTAAAAGAATAAAGAAATAGAGAATAGAACATAAAAAACAAATAAATAATAAAAATGGCATCTACATCAGATATTAGAAACGGATTATGTATTAAATTCAATCACGATATTTATAAAATTATCGAATTTCTTCACGTTAAACCTGGAAAAGGACCAGCTTTCGTAAGAACAAAATTGAGAAGTTTAACAAACGGAAAAGTGTTAGACAATACTTTTTCTGCTGGACATAAAATTGATGAAGTTCGTGTTGAAACGCATGAATATCAATATTTATATGCCGAAGGAGATTTGTATAACTTTATGCACGTTGAGAGTTATGAACAAATTCAATTGAACAAAGCCATTCTTGATGCGCCAGATTTACTTAAAGAAGGAGCAACTGTAAAAGTTATTATTAATGCTGAAACAGAATTACCTTTATCTGTTGATATGCCAGCTTCTGTAGTACTAGAAGTTACCTATGCAGAACCAGGCGTAAAAGGAAACACAGCAACAAATGCAACTAAGCCTGCAAAAGTAGAAACTGGTGCTTCTGTAAATGTACCTTTATTCATTAATGAAGGTGATAAAATCAAAATTGATACTGCAACAGGTTCTTATATGGAACGTGTGAAAGAGTAATTAATTAGATAATTTGTTAATTAGATAATTTTTTAATTGACACATTTACTAATTATCCAATTATCTAATTGAATTATGAAGTTTTCAAAAACACATTCTCTCAAAGAAATTGCTGAAATCATTGGTTGCAACTATGTTGGTAGCAATGATTTTCCAGTTTATGGTATGAACGAAATACATGTTGTTACTTCTGGTGATATTGTATTTGTTGACCATCCAAAATATTACGACAAAGCATTGCAATCGGCAGCAACTGTTGTTTTAATTAACAAAGAAGTTGATTGTCCAGAAGGAAAAGCATTGTTGATTTCGGATGATCCATTTAGAGATTTCAATAAATTAACCAATCATTTCAGACCGTTTACATCTGCAAATGTTGCTATTTCAGAATCTGCTGTTATTGGACTTGGAACAGTAATTCAACCCAATTGTTTTGTTGGGCATAATGTTTCTATTGGAACCAATTGCATCATTCATTCTAACGTTTCTATTTATGATAATTGTGTGATTGGCAATAACGTTATCATTCAAGCAGGAACTATTCTTGGAGCCGATGCTTTTTATTACAAAAAACGTCCCGAAGGTTATGATCAATTGCTTTCAGGAGGAAGAGTGGTGATTGAAAACAATGTTGGAATTGGTGCACTTTGTACTATTGATAAAGGAGTTACTGGTGACACAACTATTGGCGAAGGAACCAAAATAGACAATCAAGTACATGTTGGTCACGATACTTTAATTGGGAAAAAATGTTTGATTGCAGCCCAAACCGGAATTGCAGGTTGCGTAATCATTGAAGACGAAGTTACAATTTGGGGACAAGTTGGAACCACAAGTGGCATCACAATTGGAGCCAAAGCTGTCATACTCGGACAAACAGGAGTAACAAAATCTGTTGAAGGTGGAAAATCTTATTTTGGAACACCAATTGAAGAATCTCGTGAAAAACTGAAACAATTGGCAAATATTAAGCGAATTCCTGAAATATTAAAAAATCTAAAATAATGACACCAAAAGAACTTGTCCTTGATTTTTATAAAAACGATTTGATTCTGAAAAAATCAGAAGTGAATGAATTTCTTCATCCAGATTTAATTATTGAATGGAACAGTAGCAAAGGATTTGTTCAAATGAGTCGTGAAGATGTTTTGAATTTATCAGATGAATTAAGCAAAGCTTATGTTCGTTCAAAGATGCGTATTACTCATGTTATTGAGGAAGGAAATATGGTTTCCGTTCGGTATTCTCATTTTGCAAAAACAGTAGAAAATCCTAGAGAAGAAATGTTACTAGCACACTTTTGTGTAATCTGGGAAGTTAAAGACAATAAATTATATAAAGGCTATCAAATGAGTCAATTTTCATAATTCATATATAGAAAATTTGCAAATTAGTATCAAAAAACTAATTACTAATTACTAATTACTAATTACTATTTTATACTTTTGCAACACAAAAAAATAAACACAATATAATATACATATCATGAGCGTTTTAGTTAATAAAGATTCAAAAATAATAGTTCAAGGATTTACAGGCAGCGAAGGAACTTTCCACGCACAACAAATGATTGAATACGGAACAAATGTTGTAGGTGGTGTAACTCCAGGAAAAGGTGGTTCATTGCATTTAGAGCGTCCAGTTTTTAATACCGTTAAAGACGCTGTTAATCAAGCAGGAGCAGACACGACAATTATTTTTGTACCACCAGCTTTTGCTGCTGATGCTATTATGGAAGCTGCCGATGCTGGAATTAAAGTAATTATTTGTATCACCGAAGGAATTCCTGTTGCAGATATGATTAAAGCCTATTCTTATGTAAAAGAAAGAGAATCTCGTTTAATCGGTCCAAACTGTCCAGGTGTTATTACTCCAGGAGAAGCTAAAGTTGGTATTATGCCAGGTTTTGTGTTCAAAAAAGGAACTGTAGGTATTGTTTCTAAATCGGGAACATTAACGTATGAAGCGGCAGACCAGGTTGTTAAACAAGGAATGGGAATTACAACCGCTATCGGAATTGGTGGAGATCCAATTATCGGAACTACAACTAAAGAAGCTGTAGAATTATTGATGAATGATCCAGAAACAGAATGTATTGTTATGATTGGTGAGATTGGTGGTCAATTAGAAGCTGATGCTGCTAAATGGATAAAAGCTGATGGAAACAGAAAACCAGTTGTAGGATTCATTGCTGGAGAAACTGCTCCAAAAGGAAGAACAATGGGTCATGCAGGTGCAATTGTAGGTGGTGCAGATGATACCGCTGAAGCTAAAAAACGCATTATGAGAGAATGTGGAATTCACGTTGTTGACTCTCCTGCTGAAATTGGTAAAAAAGTAAAAGAAGTAATGGGATAATTATAAATCTCACTCTAATAATATAAGAAGCTCTACAAAAATGTAGAGCTTCTTATATTTTATAGCTATTGTTTTCTATTTTATTAGAAGCTAATTATTACGAATTTTTAACTTCTCATTTGGTAGAATAATTAATTACTAAATGGACTTGACCATTTACTATCAACGTAAACATTTGTACCTGAAAGTGTTTTAAGAAATGCAATAACAGCATTCACTTCTGGAGCAGTTAAATTTAAATGTTGTCCAAAACCACCTGGCATAAGTCTAGGATCAAGGTTAGTATTTCCAGGAGCGATATTTATAGTTCCATAATGACCAACTACATTTTGCAAATAAACTAATACTCCGGTGTGCATCATTGGCCCGTTGGCAGTTCCGTCAGTTTTAACCAAATCGCGTAGGGAAGGAGCGCGGGTATTTGTAATGTCAATTACACTACTTCCTATAGTTCCAATAATTCCGTTATTTCTAGTGTTTGGGTCAATATCAAATTCAGGTGCAGCATGACAACCTGCACAACCAAAACCGCCTGATGTTCTGTTTCCAGTAGCATCAAAAACTGGTGGCGTCAAAAACAAATTTTTCCCTTGATTTTCTTGTGCTGTAAAATTTGAAAAAGGTTGTCCGTCATTAGCGGCTAAAGCCCTGCCTGAATCATATTTTGAATCAAATGACTGAATACTTCTTATAAATTGTCCTAAAGCTAATTGAATTTTATTTTCTGTGATATCTTCTGAACCATATACATATTTAAATAATTCTTTATAATATCCTATTCCGTTTAACTTGGTTATTAAATCGTTAAATGATTGGTCGCCACTTGTTCCGCTAAATCCCATTTCAGTATGATTTCTAATAGGTTGTGTAGTTTGAATCTCTAATGAAGCAGCTCGCTCATCCCAAAAGAACTTACTCTCATTAGCAAATCTAGCATTAATTAATCGCATTGCATGTCTTCCTGTAGTTCCGTTAACGCCAACACTTGCAACTACAACATCACTAAAAGCATTAGCTTGTTGATGACAACTAGCACAAGAAATGGTGTTATTAGAGGAAAGATTTTTATCATAAAACAAAACTCTTCCTAGAGTTGCCCCTTTATTAGTAACAGGATTTAAAGTAGAATTGTCTTTTGTTATGTAACTCGGAATCATTTGATTGGCGTAATTAGCTAAATTATTCAAATCAATTTTAGTTCCAAAAGTTGCAACTACATTGGGATAAGAATCAACTGATTGATAAATATCATCAGATTTACTGCAAGAAAACAAACTGATTGTGGCTAAAACTGTAAGAGAAAATTGTACTACTTTCATAAATTATAGTTTAATAGGTTTTTTGGTAAACATAGGAATAATTTTAGAACTAAAGGTTTAATTTAAATTCCTATAAAATATTAGATGCTACTTTTTAAAATAACTTGCGACTATAAATAATATCTAACAACCTTAATTAAAATCTTCGTTAAAGTTAGCGTTTGGTAATAGGGATATTTCTTATATTTGCGCATCAATAAACAAACAAAAGATTTTTAGATATGAAATTACTTGAAGGAAAAGTAGCTATAATTACAGGCGCAAGCCGCGGAATAGGTAGTGGAATTGCAAAAGTTTTTGCTCAACACGGAGCTAATGTAGCTTTTACATACAGTTCATCTGCCGAATCGGCTTTGGTATTAGAAAACGAATTAAACGCTTTAGGCATTAAAGCAAAAGGATATAAATCAAATGCAGCCGATTTTAATGAAGCTCAAAAATTGGTTGAAGATGTTATGGCCGATTTTGGAAACGTTGATATTTTAATCAACAATGCCGGAATTACAAAAGACAATTTGTTGATGAGAATGAGTGAAGAAGATTTTGATAAAGTAATCGAAATCAATTTGAAATCAGTTTTCAATATGACCAAAGCAGTACAAAAAATCATGTTGAAAAACCGTAAAGGGTCAATAATAAATATGAGTAGTGTAGTAGGAGTTAAAGGTAATGCAGGTCAAGCTAACTACGCAGCATCTAAAGCTGGAATGATTGGATTTACAAAATCAGTAGCTTTAGAATTAGGTTCTAGAAATATTCGTTGTAACGCAATAGCTCCAGGATTTATTGAAACCGAAATGACAGCAAAACTAAACGATGACGTTGTTCAAGGATGGAGAGATTCTATTCCGTTGAAACGCGGAGGAACACCAGAAGATGTAGCTAATGCGTGTCTTTTCTTTGCTTCCGATATGAGTGCTTATGTTTCTGGACAAGTATTGAA
>CANCFZ010000106.1 GCA_947377425.1 Flavobacteriaceae bacterium | reverse complement strand
GATTTGAAATTCAAAACCTATATCAATTCTTTATGGTATTTGTGGTTTTATGTGGAATCGCAGGAACGATATTAGCATTGATTTCTCCAAAATTGAAAAAAATGATGCACGGAGTGAACTAATCTATTTAAAATAGTTACAATATCTTTAAAACCTACAAGAATTTCTTGTAGGTTTGTTTTTTAATTAAAATATAATGGAACAAAATCAGACTTTAGAGCAAATTCAAGACTTCAAAGGGAAATATCCAAAACAACTTTGGTATCTATTCTTTAGCGAAATGTGGGAACGCTTTAGCTTTTATGGAATGCGAGGCATGTTGGTAATCTTTATGGTGAACCAATTGACCATGAATGATAAAGTTGCCAATTTACAATATGGAGCAACGCAAGCTTTTGTTTATGCCTTTACTTTTATTGGAGGTTTGTTTGCCGATAAGATTTTAGGATATCGAAAGTCTTTGTTTTGGGGAGGATTGTTGATGATTGCCGGAAGTGTTATTCTAGCGATTGATCCAAAACACTTTTTCTTTTTTGGAATTAGTTTCACCATTATAGGTACTGGTTTTTTCAAGCCGAATATTTCTACGATGGTTGGTAAATTGTATAAAGATGATGACAATAGGAGAGATGCAGGGTTCTCATTATTCTATGCCGGAGTAAATTTGGGAGCTTTAATTGGAGGCTATATTTGTATTGCTGTGGCTAACGGAACTTTATGGGAATCGGTAATTCCAGAAAATCTTCGTTGGAATTTTGCCTTTGGTTTTGCAGCTGTTGTAATGGTTATAAGTTTGCTAACATTTACACAAACTCAAAAAAGTTTAGGAGAAATAGGATTGTCTCCATTAGCAACATTGGAACCTTCTAAAAGGAAAATATTAGAAATTAGTACGTATTTAGGCTCTTTAGTGATTATTCCAGTAATTATGACAATGGTTTCCAATACAGAATATACCGATATTTTTATGTTCATAATCGGTCCAGCTTCGTTGCTTTATTTGTTTTATGAAATGCGTAATTTTTCAATACAAGAAAATAAGAAATTATTGGCTGCCTTAGTGTTTATTATTTTTTCCATTTTCTTTTGGGCATTTTTTGAACAAAGTGGCGGTTCGTTAAGTTTGTTTGCGGCACACAATCTAAAAAATACGGTTTTGGGAGTTCCTTTAGATCCTAATGGAGTTAATAATTCAGCTAATTCGTTCTTTGTAATTGGTTTTGCTGCTTTAGTTGGATTAGTATGGCTGTGGATGAATAAAAGGAAGATTGAACCCAATACCGTTGTAAAATTTGGATTAGGATTTTTGTTTCTTGCTGGTGGTTTTGCTGTATTTTATTACACTAAATTTTTTGCAGATGCCAGCGGAAGAACTTCTTTAGATTTATTTACTTTTGGATGGTTTGTAATTACATTCGGAGAATTATGTTTGTCACCAATTGGAATGTCGGCTATGACCAAACTTTCGCCACAAAAAACACAAGCGGTTATTATGGGAATGTGGTTTCTAGCTAGCGCTTATGGTCAGTATTTTGCAGGATTGCTTGGCGCTAATATTGCTGAAGCATCCGAAAACGCATCCAATTCAGATAAACTTGCTGTTTATGCAGACGGATATTTGCAGTTAGCCTTGTATGCCTTAATTCTTGGAGTAGTTTTAATATTAATTTCACCATTTGTAAAAAAACTAATGCAAGAAGTAAAATAAATTTATTAAATTTCGGCATTATTATTGACAACAGATTATAAAAGATTTTATGAAAAAGATATTTATTACATTAGTATTAGTTGTTTTGGCAACAACAGCTCAAGCTCAAGAGGGACAAACTTGGTACACTGATATGACCAAAGCTGTGGAAGCATCAAGACAAGAGCAAAAACCATTATTTTTATTTTTTACAGGAAGTGACTGGTGTGGTTGGTGCATTCGTTTGCAAAATGAAGTTTTTAAAACTCCCGAATTTACTGCTTGGGCAAAAGACCACGCTATTTTGGTAGAACTTGATTTTCCAAGAAGAACGCCACAACCAGATGCAATTAAAGAACAAAATAGCCAATTGCAACAAATGTTTCAGGTGCAAGGTTATCCAACAGTTTGGTTAGTAAAACCTACCATTAAAGAAGGAAAAACCAATTTAGAACAATTAGGAACGACTGGTTATGTTGCTGGTGGACCATCCAAATGGTTAGAAGGCGCAAATGCTATAATAGCTAAATTTGTTCCAGATCCAAAACCGGCTAAAGAAAAAAAAGTAAAAGCTAAAAAGAAAAAAGCTTAATCATAATTTAAAGAATCCCTTTTCGGTAGTGACCTGAAAAGGGATTTTTTCTTTTGAATTCTAATTTAAAAAAAGCGATTAGCAAAATCAGTATATTTGTTATTCTAATCCATTCATTATGAAAAAATTATTATTTTTTTTGTTGTTTATTTTTGGAGCTGTGAATGCGCAGATTGTGAATATTCCTGATCCTGTTTTTAAAGCTAAATTGCTGGCGGCCGATGTTTCAAATGCTACTGCGAGTGTTTATTATCCTTACATTGCAGATCCTTATTATACTCCTGGCAGTTACAATAAAATAGACTTAAATAATGATGGAGAAATACAAGTTAGTGAAGCTTTGCTTATTAAATATATAAACGTTAGTGGTGATTATAATTTGAATGGCGGAATAACCGACTTAACCGGTATTGAAGCATTTGTAAATCTTAAATTCTTGAAATGTTATTACAATTCAATAACAAATTTGAATGTTGTCTCTAATTTAGATTTACTGCTTTTAGCTTGCTCCAACAATCAATTGACTACTTTAGATGTTTCACATAATACAACTCTTCAATGGTTAAGTTGTGATTATAATCATTTAGCAGTTTTAAATGTTTTGCCGAATACAAATCTTCAATTTTTGATGTGTAGTAATAATCAAATTACTAATTTGTCACTACTTAATACTATTGGACTGCTTCAGTTGGATTGCTCTTGGAATAATTTAACAAATTTAGATGTTCATCAAAACATTCATTTGGGTTCAATAGTGTGTTCATATAATCCGCTAACTTCATTAGATGTTGCAAATAATTATGAATTAGTAAATTTAGATTGTAGTGGAAATCAATTGTCAGTTATTGATGTTTCTAATAATTTAAATTTAGATACTTTAAATTTTAATGGTAATAACTTGACAAGTATAGATGTTACACACAACACAAATTTAGGTTTTTTAGATTGTAGTTGGAATTATTTAACCAGTTTAGATATTACTAATAATGTAAATTTAAGTTCATTATATTGTTCAGGTAACCAACTTACAACTTTAGATGTAGTAAATAAAATAGATCTTCAATATTTGTATTGTCAAAATAATCTGTTAACAAACATAGATGTCTCCCATAATATAAATCTGTTACGGTTAGATTGTTCAAGCAACCAATTAACAAACTTAAACGTAGAACACAATTCAAATCTTGACGTACTATATTGTTTCAATAATAATTTAACTAGTTTATTTATGAAAAATGGGAGTATTGAACACTATCTTGATTTTGGCACTAATCCAAATCTTCAATACATCTGTGCTGACGAAAATCAAGTATCTAGCGTTCAAGCTCAGGCTGCGCCAAATGTTGTAGTAAGTTCTTATTGCTCCTTTATTCCAGGTGGAAATACAAATACGGTTTCAGGTACAGTGCATTTTGATATGGATAACAATGGTTGTAGTATATCAGATTCTGCACTTCCAAATAGTGTGCATTTGAATATTACTGACGGAACAGTTTCAAGTGGTACTTTTCCAACTACTGATGGAAGTTATCTATTGTATACTTTAACAGGAAGTAATGTGCTTACCACGTTATTAGAAAACCCTACTTATTTTAACATTTCACTAGCAACAACTACCATAACTACAACGACTTTAGGGAATACTCAAACACAAGATTTTTGTATTACTGCTAATGGAGTTCATAACGATGTTGAGGTTGTAATTGTACCAATTCAATTAGCAAGACCAGGTTTTGAAGCTGTATATAAAATAGTATATAAAAACAAAGGCAATCAAACACTTTCAGGCGATGTGAATTTTACTTTTGATGATTCTGTTTTAGATTATGTGTCGTCAACTGTAAGTCCAGATTTACAAACTACAGGAAACTTAGATTGGAATTATACTAATTTGCTGCCTTTTGAAAGTAGAAGTTTTTATATCATATTACATGTAAATGCACCAACGGATACTCCACCAGTTAATATTGGAGCTATTCTAAATTATACCGTAACCATAAGCCCTATTTCGGGAGATGCAACGCCATCAGATAATGTTTTTGATTTCCATCAAACTGTTGTGGGTTCGTTTGATCCAAACAATAAAATATGTTTGGAAGGAGAAACTGTTTCAACATCTAAAATTGGAGATTATTTGCACTACAACATTAATTTTGAAAATACAGGAACAGCCGATGCTCAAAATATAGTTGTTAAAGATGTAATCGATACGACTAAATTCGATATTAATTCTTTGCAAATCATGAATTCCTCTAATCCTGTTTCAACAAAAATCACAGGAAATAAAGTGGAGTTTATTTTTCAAAATATTAATTTAGGAGCAAATCAATATGGTAATGTAGTTTTTAAAATAAAAACATTAAGTAATTTGACTACTGGAACTACGGCTACTAATACAGCCAATATTTATTTTGATTATAATTTTCCAATTCAAACTAATACCGCTACAACTACTTTCCAAACTTTAAACAACGGACAATTTATGATTGATAGTTCCATAGTGGTTTCACCAAATCCAACTTCTTCAACTGTCACAATTAATTGCAATAGCAATATTAAATCAGTTCAAGTTTATGACTTTCAAGGGCGATTGTTGGAAACAAAATTGGTTGATGATACAAAAACCGCAATCAATATCTCTGAGAAAACGTCCGGTATTTATTTCTTAAAAATCACTTCGGATAATGGTAGTAAAGTTGAGAAAATAGTTAAAGAGTAACGTTAATTTCTTATTTAAACCCTTTCGGAGTTTTAAACTCTGAAAGGGTTTTTAATTAATATTCTAAAATCATAACCTATAAAATCCCTTTTCGGCAGTGTCATGAAAAGGGATTTTTTGTTGTCGGCAAGTGGCTTTCCAAACTCTAATGTAGGTTTTAAAATTGGTGCCATCAACTACAACTTGTTGTGGTTTCCATGATTTAAAAAGGCGTTCTAAATTTAGTTTTGGCGAATGGGTTAGGAGCAAGACATCTGGTTTTTCTTCTTCCAAATAAACCGCTTTGCTATCAATGATTAAGATTTTTTTGTTCTTAAAATAATGAACATTAGATAGTGGTTTCTTCTTTTCTATTTTACAAAAATTAGCTACTAGATATGATTTTAAAGCTAAGTTATCATTGGCATTTTTCAAGATACTGTCATTGCTGAAAAGCATAACTTTATCGCCATGTCGTTCCGTAATAATGGTGTTTTTTTGTTTGCTAAATACAATAAATTCGTTTTCTTTCTGACTCGAATATTTTGCTGCAAACGCAAATAATTGTAAAGTGATAATAGCAGCCAAACTGACCATTAACTTCTGAAATGTTGGTTTCTTAATCCAAATGATAACACTAAAAATTATCAGATACCAGCTCCACATCATATAAGAATTTAGCGGAATATCTCTAAAAATGAAATCTTCAAAGGAAGCCACCCAACCAATAATTTTGTTCAGCAACCAAATGCTCCATTCTAATGATTTTAGTAAAGGCATCCAAACAAAATCGAATGCGGCTAATACCATAACAACAACTCCCAATGCAAGAATGATTGACATTCCGGGAAGAATCACCAAATTGGTAACAAAAAACAATCCAGGAAACTGATGAAAGTAATAAATACTCATCGGGAAGGTTCCAATTTGAGCAGCAAAAGAAACGGTAATAATATCCCATAAATAGGAAGTAACTTTGTATTTGGGTGTCCAAATAGAAGACAATAACGGTTGCAACCAAACGATAAAATAAAGTGCGACATAACTCAATTGAAACCCAATATCAAACAAAAATGACGGTTGAAATAACAAAATTAGAAATGCCGAAACGGCTAATGTATTGTAAATATTAATGCTTCTTCTGAGGAACATTCCAACGGCAACAAACGAAAACATGGTTACCGAACGCACTACTGATGGCGCCAAACCAGCCAATATTCCGAATGCCCATAACGATAGAATTACAATAATCAATTTAACTAATGATGCTCTTTTGGTATTCGGAAATGGTTTTAATAGAAAGGTAATAAATAGCAAAATAAAACCAACATGCAATCCCGAAACCGATAGCACATGAACCGCACCTGCATATTGATAATCGCGAACAACTTCTTGAGAAATGTCTTGTTGTTGTCCTAATATCAAAGCAACCACAACACTTAATTCGGTTTTGTTGAAATGGTTTTTTTCTAAATTATGAATGATTTTGTTTCGAAGTTTACTCGCATAATAGGAAATACCTTTGTCAACAATTGGACTTATTTTTACATCAGCAGCATCGGCATACAATTGCGCGTAAATTTGTTGGTTTTCAAGATAGCTGCCATAATCAAATTGATTGGGATTATTTGGTTTTCGGTTTACGTATAACGAACCAATAACTTTTAATTGCGAACCGATTTCAATTGTGGGTAAAATGCTGTCTTTTCTAATGTTTAGAATGACTTTTCCGTAACTTTTTTTATTGTTCAATCTGTTTACAAAAGCTACATATCGGTCGTTATTGTTGGTGTTTTTTAGTTTTTCTTTGATAACGATTTCCGAAATATAGTCTTTATCAGAATTTGACAATTGATGCAAATAATGATTTGAATTCAAGGTTTGATTGTTGGATATTAAAGTAAAAACGCCAATTAAAAAAGAAACCATCAAAGTAAAACTACCAAAGTAAGGTTTTTGGATATAACTTTTTTGGGATGAAAAGAATAAGAGCGATAAAATAGCTATTCCAACTAAAAGACAAATTAAAGTCAATAAAAAAGGCAGTCTTGTATAGTGAGCGAAGATGATGCCCAATACAAAACTACCTGTAACTTTTAGTAAAGGAAATTGTAATACTTTCATTATCATAAAAGTATTAAAAATAATTTTCTTATAAAACTATTTTTCTTTTTTTGAGCAAGTATTTATTCCAAACGGAATATATAGTGGACAAAAACTAATAAAACTAGTTAAAGCAAATACAATTGCTAATCCTAAAAGTACAATTCCTAAAGTTCCTGATAGGATTCCCATAAAATACAAAACTCCAATAATTGCAGCTACAGCTAAACGAATTAGTTTATCGGCACTTCCCATGTTTTTTTTCATAATCAATTGAATTAAGTTACTAATTTTACTCAAAGGTAGCTGATAAATAATTGATTTAGAGTAACAAAAGTTACAAATAAAGTTGGTTTTATAAATCTCACGAAACAGCTTCAACAATTAATTTAGCCGTTTTTTGACTAGCTCCAATTCCACCTAATTTTTGTTCGAGTTCATCGTATTTTTTAAGTAAAATAGCACGGTGTTTTTCGTCCAAAATCTTAGTTAATTCGGTTTTGATTTTTTTCGAATTGCACTCGTTTTGAATCAATTCGGTAACTACTTCTTCGTCCATAATTAGGTTTACTAACGAAATGTATTTTAGGGTAATTATGCGTTTTGCAATTTGATAAGAAACCCAACTTCCTTTGTAACAAACCACTTCGGGAACTTTAAAAAGAGCCGTTTCTAATGTCGCTGTTCCAGAAGTTACTAAAGCAGCATGTGAATTTGATAATAAATCGTATGTTTTATTAGCTACAAATTTGATGTTTTTGCCGTTTAGAAATTGTTCGTAAAAAGAATATTCTTGACTCGGCGCGCCTGCAATCACAAACTGATAGTCAGGAAAATCGTCAACAACACTTAGCATTATGGAGAGCATTACCGAAATTTCTTGCTTGCGACTTCCTGGAAGTATAGCTATTATTGGTTTTTCGTCAAGATTATTTTCTGTTCTAAAAGAAATGGAATCGCTAGTTTTTCGGTTATGAATGGCATCAATTAAAGGATGTCCTACAAATTCAACTGGAAAATCATGTTTCTTTTCGTAAAAATCTTTTTCAAACGGAAGAATGACATATAAATTGTCAAAATCTCGTTTGATGTCTTTAATTCTGCTTTCTTTCCAAGCCCAAATTTGTGGCGAAATATAATAATG
>CANCFZ010000105.1 GCA_947377425.1 Flavobacteriaceae bacterium | reverse complement strand
GAAATTAACAAAGGTTTTATCCAATTGGTCAAAAACAAAAAAGGGAGAAATTTTGATGCTTTTCTAAAACGTAAAAAAGACACTAATTCATCTGATGAAGTTAATTATGCCAAATTAGCTTATCGCATTTTATCCAAAACTTTAAATCTGGTTCCGACTGATATGAATGTAACTGGATTTGCATTCAAGATGGACGATATGGGCAACAAAGTGGTTTTTGATTTCAAGCAATTGGAATTGGAAAACAAAAAATTAACTTCCCTTATCAAGGTGAAATCGGATGATTTTACTCAAAATTGGAGCATTACTGGTTTTGCTGATCCACGAGATAGAAAAGCCGATTTGAAGTTTTTCAATCCCAAAAATGATAGCATTCGGATTCCGTATTTAGAGAAGAAAATTCATTTAAAAACAAGTTTTAAAACCATTCATTTTAATTTAGAAAATCTAGATATGAGTGGTGGTGAATTGCATATTGACGGTTATACTTCTATAGAAAATCTTAAAATTAATCATGCTAAAATTGCCAAAAATGATGTTGTAATTAAGAATGCTCGTTTTGATTATCGCTTGATATTTGGTGCCCGATTTATGGCGATTGACAGCACATCGCAAGTTAAAATTAATGATATAAAATGTTCGCCTTATCTTTCATACACTAATGATACCGATAAAATTGTCGCACTAAAATTGAACATTCCGAAAATGAAAGCGCAAAATTTTATTACTTCATTACCAGATGGTTTGTTCAGCCATTTTAAAGGTATGGAAGCACAAGGGAATTTTAGTTATAATTTGAATTTCGAATTCAATAAAAGCAAACCTGATAATGTGGTTTTTGAAAGCAAACTGAAACCAGAAAACCTTAAAATTACAAAATATGGCGAAGCCGATTTGAATAAAATCAATTCTGAATTTACTTATCGTGCCATTGATAAAGGTGTTGAGCAACGTCCGATTTTGGTTGGTAACTCTAATTCTAATTACACGCCTTTAAGTGCCATTTCTCCCTATCTTCAAAAGTGTGTTTTGACCAGTGAAGACCCATCGTTTTTTAATCATCGTGGCTTTATCAATGAAGCGTTCAAACAATCAATTGTCAAAAACATTAAAACGAAAAAATTCTCTCGTGGCGCAAGTACAATAAGCATGCAATTGATTAAAAATGTGTTCCTAACTCGTCAAAAAACATTGTCTAGAAAACTGGAGGAAATTCTGTTGGTTTATATTTTAGAAAACAATCGAATTGCTACTAAAGAACGCATGTTGGAAGTGTATTTTAACATTATCGAATGGGGACCAAACATCTACGGAATTGGAGAAGCATCGCATTTTTATTTTCAAAAAAATCCTGCTGATTTGAACTTGAAAGAATGTTTGTTTTTGGCAACCATTATTCCAAAACCAAAAGGTTTTATGTACCGATTTGACTCTGAAAATCAACTAAAATCGTTTGCCAATCAGCAAGATAATTTCTTAACTCGATTGATGTTGCGCCGCAATTTAATTAACTCCAACGATACTATTGGGCAAAATTCTCCGTTAACTATTTCGGGACCAGCACAATTTTTCTTAAAAAATAAATCAGTAATCAAACCTGAAATTGATTCAACAGCTGTTGAAGATTTTGGTTTGTAAAAAAATAATTTTAGTTCATCCCAACCTTTTCGTTTAAAAAGGTATCTATATAATTAGATGAATTTTTAACCAAATCAAATTGTTATGAAAAAGAAATTTTCAATAGAAATAAAAACGCCTTGTCACGAGAACTTCAACAATATGATTCCAAATGCAAATGGTTCATTTTGCAATTCGTGTGCTAAAAACGTAATTGATTTAAGTACTAAAACCAATTCGGAAGTGGCAAAATTTATTGCAGAATCAAAAGATAAAAACATTTGTGCGCGATTGAACGTTTCACAATTAGAACACACTTTTGAATACGAAACCCATCCAAAAAATCATAATTTTAAATATGCCGTTGCCGTTGCAGCTTCTATTTTATTAACTTCCAATATTGTTGCGCAAGAAAGTCAGGCTCCAAAAACAGAGCAAGTTCCAATACCAATACGAATGGTTGGAAAAATAGCTGTTCATCAAAACAAAATGGTTGCAATTACGATAAAAGGTAAAATTTTAGATAGTAAAACCAAAAAGCCAATTTCTGAAACTGAATATCCAAATTTGTGTATTTTTGCAAATGGTGCTACTAAAAATGTGAAAATAGATTCAAAAACTGGCGAATATTCTATTGAATTGTTGGTAAATGAAAACGCCAAAAAACTTATCGTATACATCTCAAATGAGGACTTCAGATATTCAAAAGAAGTTCCAATAAATACGAAAGAAAAAACCAAAACATTGAATATTTTGGTAAATCCAGAAGAAGAATTCCAATCCCTTAAAATTCTTGGTGGTATGGGTGTAAATTATATCGATAACAAAAAAAATAGTCTTTCTTAATATCAAACAAATGAAAAAACAACTTCTTTTTACCTTTTTGGTTACGACAATTGCATTTGCTCAAAAACCAATTTTCACTTCGGCTAAAGTAAAAGCGGCAACGGTATATTTTAATGCTGCCGAATTGCAACAAACTACTTCGGTCAATCTTCCTGTTGGAACCAGTGAAATTGTGATTAAAAATGTAGCCGACTATTTGAATGAAAATACGGTTCAAATTGGTGCGCCGTCTTCGGTTACAGTGTTGTCGGTGCAGTTTACACAGAATTACATTTCGGAATATGAAATTGACGAAAGCAATCCTGCTATTAAGAAAGTGCGTGATAGTATTACTTTGGTTCAAAAAGAGATTAAAAAAGTTCAAATAGATGTTTATTCGCACCAACAAACAATTGGATTATTAGACAATAATCAAATCGTTGCAGGAGCAAATACTGGTTTAAGTGTAGCCGAATTGATGAAATTAGTAGATTATTATAAAGCCAAAAGAACCGAGTTAGATAATGCAGTTGTAACACTTCAAGAAAAAGAAGGTAAATTGAATAAAAGACTTCAAGCGTTGAATGAAAAATTGGTCATCAATACCCAAAAAGAAGAGAAAAGTTCTAAAGGAAAATTGGTATTGCAAGTTATGAATGAAGTTGCTGGAAATGTGAATTTAGATATTAATTATATCACTGATTCCGCTACTTGGAATCCGTTTTATGATTTGAGAGTTGATAGCGTAAAAGACCCAATAAATATGATGTATAAAGCACAAGTAACTCAAAACTCGGGCATCGATTGGAAAAAAGTAAAATTGACATTGTCTAGTGGAAATCCAAATCAGAATAATCAAGCACCAATTTTGAATTCATGGTTTTTGAGGTATCAGGGATTAAATACTGGAAGTTATGCTACTTTTAGTACAGATACATATTTGCAAAATACAAAAGAGGGTTATTTGAGAAAAAACTTTGATAAAAATGACTCTAAAAATTATAGAGATGGAGATAAACAAAGTATAAGATTTGACACATTACCCAACGGAAAAATAATGGCGAGAGATAATGACGGATTAGACGACTACACCTCAATCAACGAAAACCAACTCAATGTTTCCTTCGATATAGACATTCCGTATGATATTTTATCGAATGGAAAAGCACATTCAGTAGCCTTAAAAGAAATTAAATTGCCTGCTATTTACAAATATTATGCAGCACCACGAGTAGATAAAGAAGCCTTTTTATTGGCAGAAATTAATGACTATTCTAAATACAATTTGTTGCCTGGTGAAGCCAATATTATCTTTGAAGGTTTGTATGTAGGCAAAACCAACATCAATCCAAATCAAACTGCTGACACGTTGAACTTAAGCATGGGACGCGATAAAAAAATCTCTATCAAGCGTGAAAAAGTAGTAGATAAATCGGGAACTAAATTCTTGTCTTCTTATAAAGAGCAAACCTTTACGTATGACTTAACTGTGAGAAACAACAAAAAAGAAGAAGTGCAAATGTTGCTGAAAGACCAATATCCATTGAGCACCGATAAAGAAATCACAATAGAATTATTGGACGATGGAAACGCAAAAGTAAACACTGAAACCGGAATTATGACTTGGGAATTGAAACTTGCGCCCAACGAAACTAAGAAAATACGAATCAGTTATAAAGTGAAATATCCAAAAGATAAAGTGATTGATAATTTGTAACTGCTTCAAATTTCAATAACTCTACTTTAGAGTTTTAGGCAAAAAGCTTCTAATTATATACTTTGAGATTATAATTAGAAGCTTTTTGCTTAAAATAATAAGCTCTGAGGTTATAATTATAAGCTACGAGGTTATAATTATAACCTTTTTGCTTGAAATAATAAGTTCAGAGGTTCAAACTATAACCTTTGAGGTTATAATTATTAGCTTCGAGCTTGAAAAGCTACTATTATGGTGCTGGGTTTGGATGTAATTCTTGAATGCGATTAATTTCTGCTAGAACTTCAGGAGATAAAACTACTTCAAAAGCATCAATGTTTTGTTTCAACTGTTCCATCGATGTTGCTCCAATTATAGTTGACATTACAAAACTTTGTTGGTGTACAAATGCTTCTGCCATTTGAATTAAAGTCAGCCCATTGGCTTGAGCCAAATCATGGTATAATCGAGTGGCTTTAGTTGCGTTTTCGCCAGTATATCTCGTAAACTGAGGAAAACGTGCCATTCTGTATTCAGGATTAGTTCCGTTTAAATATTTTCCCGAAAGCACTCCAAATGCTAATGGTGAATACGCTAATAAACCTACATTTTCTCGCATACAAATTTCAGACAATCCTACTTCAAACAAACGATTTAATAACGAATACGGATTTTGAATCGTTGCAATTCTTGGTAAATTGTGCTTTTCGCTTTCTTGTAAAAAACGCATGACACCATACGGATTTTCATTAGAAACTCCGATGTGTTTTATTTTTCCTTCTTTAATCAATCCGTCATAAACGGTTAAAACATCAAAGAAATTATCTTGCCATTTAGTATCAATTTGAGTCAATCCACGTTGCCCGAACATATTCATAATGCGTTCTGGCCAGTGCATTTGATACAAATCAATATAATCGGTTTGAAGGTTTTTTAAACTCAACTCTACAGCTTCGTGAATGCTTTTTTTAGAAAAATCTAAGGGTTGTCTAATGTAGTCCATACCACGATTGGGTCCTGCAATTTTGGTAGCTACAACTAGTTTTTCTCTTTCAGATGTTCCTATTTTGTTTAACCAACTTCCAATATGTAGTTCGGTACTTCCAAAAATGTGTTCGTTTCCACCAATCGGATACATTTCGGCAGTATCAATAAAATTTATGCCTCTTTCAACGGCATAATCCAATTGAGAATGGGATTCGGCTTCTGAATTTTGATTACCAAAAGTCATGGTGCCAAGGCAAATTTTACTTATTTTTATAGTGGTATTTGGAAGCGTTGTGAATTTCATTTTCATAAAAGATTTAGAAACACAAAAATACATTTTCAAAATGAATTGAGTGGATAACATTTGTTAAACAAATTAAAAATGTTAATTTTCAATAACAATAAAATTTTACCTTTACCTATAAATAAATCAAACCCATGAAAGCGTTATTACTTGAAGATGACCTTATTCTTTCTAAAGAAATTATTAGTTTTCTCAAATCAATGAAAATTGATTGCGATGCTGTTTTTGATGGCGAAGTGTTTTTTAGACAACAAAAATTAGATACTTACGACATTTATCTATTGGATATCAACGTTCCAAAATTAAACGGATTAGACGTTTGTAACAAAATAAGAGAAAGCGATAAATCTACTCCAATCTTAATGCTTTCGGCATACAGAGACATTCAAGACAAGATGGATGCGTTTAATATTGGTGCCGATGATTATTTGGTAAAACCATTTCATTTTGAGGAATTGTACATCAGAATCAAGGCTTTACTGAGAAGAAGTGCGATTCCTCAAGAAAAAAAGGATGTCATTAAAATTAAAGATTTAGAAATTGACACCATAGATTTAAAAGTAAAACGAAACGGACACGTAATTGAATTGACTCCAAAAGAATATCAATTGTTGCTGATTTTAGCTAAAGCAAACGGACGTGTTTTGTCTAAACAAGCCATTTCTGAACAGATTTGGGATGTTCATTTTGATAGTAATCTCAATACTATTGAGGTTTACATTAATTTTTTGAGAAAGAAAATCGATAAAGATTATCCCGAAAAATTAATTTTGACTCGTTCGGGTTTTGGCTATTATATGAATATTGAAGCAGCTGAAGAATGACTTTAAAAAGAAAAATTGCCATAAATGTTTCTATTGCCTTTACTCTGTTGTTCGGATTGGCATCTGCCTTTATTTATGTCAGTTTTGCCTCCTTTAGAAAAGAGGAATTTAAAAATCGTTTGGAAGAAAAAGCCTTGTCAACCGCCAAATTATTGATTGAAGTCAAAAAAATAGACAAGCAAATCTTAAAGCTTATTGATCAAAATAAAATTGATAAATTATTTGATGAAAAAACATTGGTTTTTGACGGTCAATACAACCTTATTTATAGCAGTTTGGCAAAGTCTAATATAACTTGGACTAAGAAAGACTTGATTAAATTAAACAATGAAAAATCGTATTTCATTGACAAAAAAGGAAAAGAAACCTTAGGATTGTACTTTCCATTGAAGCAAGGTGACTACTATGTTTTGATTTCAGCCGAAGATACTTATGGCTATTCTAAGATGGAATATCTTTTATATTCGTTGCTTTTTACTTATTTAATTGGCGTCTTGTTGGTATGGCTTTTTACCTATTTCTTTATCAAAAAACAATTAAATCCATTGGATGTTTTTCAGCAAAAAATTACGTCTATTTCTGCTAACGAACTGAACGTGCATTTAGAAGAAAACAGCAGCAACGACGAGATTAATTTATTGACAAAAGCATTCAATCAAATGCTGACTCGATTGGAAAATGCTTTTACGACTCAAAAAGAATTTACTTCTAATGCTTCGCACGAATTGTACACGCCACTTACTCGAATTTCGTTGCAGTTGGAAAACTTAATGCACTCCGAAAAACATTCAGAAAACACCTTGAGTTATTTAAAATCAATCAATAATGACACCCATCAAATTGCCGATTTAATTAATTCCTTGTTGCTGTTAGCCAAAGTTAACAAAGAAGAAATTAGTAAAAAGTTTAGTAAGGTTCGCATTGACGAAATTATTTTTGATGCTAATGAACAAGTCAAGAAAATCAATGCTAATTTTAATTTGGATTTTGACATTCAAATAGCTGATGACATTGAAAATCCAATGGAGGTTTTGGGCGTAAAATCGTTGTTGTTGATTGCTTTTACTAATCTATTAAAGAATGCTAGTTTATATTCAACCAACAATAAAGCGAGTGTAATTATAAAACATACTGACCAAAAAAATCTTGTTGTATCTATAAATAACGAAGGGAAAACATTGAGTGAAGAAGAGCAAAAAAAGATATTTGAACCTTTTACACGTGGAGAAAATTCGATTCAAATACAAGGTTCAGGTTTGGGGTTACCAATTGTAAAACGCATTCTGGACTATCACAATGCTACCATTTTATATCAATCTTTGGGTAAAAATAACAATCAATTTCAAGTTGCTTTTTCTATTTAGTTTTTATAAAAAAAACAGTTGCAAAATCTCTCTTGCAACTGTTTTTTTAATTTTTATGGAACTACTAATTTTTTATTTCCAACCGCCACCAAGGTTTCTATAAGCACGAACTACGGCGTTCAATTGTTCTTTCTTGATGTCCATCAGTTCTAACTTCGTTTGAAGCGCATCACGTTGTGTCATTAACACTTCAAAATAATCTACTCTTGCAGATTTAAACAAATCGTTAGAAAACTCAATTGATTTGTTAAGCGCATCTACTTGTTTCGTTTTAAGAGTGTAACTATTATTCAAATTACTAATTTTAGACAACTGCGTAGCAACTTCTAAATAAGCATTTAAAATAGTACGTTCATAGTTATACAAAGCTTGAAGTTGGCGTGCATTTGCCTTATTAAATTCAGCTTTAATAGCATTACGATTAATCAGCGGACCAGCAAGATCGCCTGCTAACGAGTAAAGTAATGACTCTGGCAATGTGAATAAATAGGATGGTTTAAAGGCTTGTAATCCTAAAGTAGAGGAAATTCCTAAGGACGGATAAAATTCGGCACGAGCCACTTTTACATCCAATTTTGCAGCGGTCAATTCCAATTCTGCTTGTTTAATATCGGGACGATTTGCTAATAATTGTGATGGAATACCTGTATTAAC
>CANCFZ010000104.1 GCA_947377425.1 Flavobacteriaceae bacterium | reverse complement strand
ACTTTGATGAAGGTAAAAAAGTAATTGATAGAAGCTTAATCTATAAAATTGGCGTAGCGTTTTTCTGTTTTGGAAATATCATGTTGCTTTCGTTTCCAGAATATTTTGAAGTAAACGAATTTTGGATCAACCAATATCGCGGATTTCTTCGTTGGTTGATTTTTGTTATTTCTCTTCCTTCTTTTTTGTATTCTGCCAGTGGTTATTATGTTGCCGCATGGAGAAGTATTAAAGCTAAAATGTTGAATATTGAAATTCCAATTGCTTTAGGAATTATTGTAATGTTTGTCAGAAGCACAGTTGATATTGTATTTGATTACGGACAAGGTTTTTTCGATAGTATGTGCGGATTAATTTTCTTCATGTTGTTAGGAAAGTTATTTCAAATGAAAACCTATAGTTTCTTATCGTTTGAAAGAGATTACAAATCGTATTTTCCAATAGCAATTACTAAAATTTTATCCGATGGAACTGAAATTCCAGTTCAAGTTTATGATATTGTAAAAGGTGATAGATTGCTAATTCGAAACCAAGAATTAATTCCAGTCGACGGTATTTTAATTTCCGAAAAAGCTTCCATCGATTATAGTTTTGTTACGGGTGAAGCAGTTCAAATTGAAAAAAAATCAGGAGACAAAGTGTTCGCAGGCGGAAAACAACTCGGAAAAGTCATCGAAATGGAAGTCTTATTTTCGGTTTCAAACAGTTATTTAACGCAATTGTGGAGTAACGATGTTTTTCAGAAGAAAGTAGAAATCAAACACAAAACCATCACCGATAAAATCAGTCGTTACTTTACGCCAGCACTATTAGGACTTGCGTTTGTGTCATTTCTATATTGGATTTTTATTAGTGTTGATACTGCATTTAATGTGTTTACAGCAATTCTTATAGTAGCTTGTCCATGTGCTTTGGCATTGACGGCGCCTTTCACACAAGGAAATGTATTACGAATCATGGGAAGACGAAAGTTATACCTTAAAAACGCAATGGTTATTGAACAATTAGCTAAAGTAGATACAATTGTATTTGATAAAACTGGAACAATTACCACCAACAAAAAGACTTCTATAACCTATGAAGGTGAAGCTTTAAACGACTTCGAATTAAAATTAGTATACAATACTTTGAGAGGTTCTAATCATCCATTAAGTAGACGATTATACGATTTTATACCAAATCAAGAGAAAAAACAGCCATTACATTTTGAAGAAATAATTGGTAAAGGAATTTTTGCTGAATTTGAAGAAGGAACTATAAAATTAGGTTCATCACAATTTTTGCAACACATGAGTGAAAACACGCATAAGAAAACCAAAGTTCATGTTGAAATTAACGGAATTTACAAAGGAAGTTATGTTTTCAATAATCAATACAGAGTTGGTTTAGAACAATTATTCGAACGATTAGCAAAAAGTTATAATCTAGTTGTTCTGTCTGGAGATAATGATGGCGAACGTAAAATTTTAGAAAAAATGCTTCCGTCTTCAACAACTTTAGTTTTCAATCAGAAACCAGAACAGAAATTAGAATACATAGAAAATCTTCAAAAACAAGGGAAAAATGTAATGATGGTGGGTGATGGATTGAACGATTCAGGAGCTTTGGCACAAAGTAATATAGGAATCTCAATTTCAGAAAATGTAAATGTGTTTTCGCCAGCGTGTGATGGAATTTTAGACGCAACACAATTTCAAAAAATAGCCTTTTTTATGAAGTTTTCTAAAAATGCAATGAAAACAATTTACATGAGTTTTGCGCTTTCATTGTTATATAATGTAGTAGGATTGAGTTTTGCTGTTACAGGCAATTTGCTTCCCATAGTTGCGGCTATTATAATGCCATTAAGTACCATAACAATCGTCAGTTTTGTAACTGTTATGAGTACTATTTATGCAACTAAAAAATAGAATTATGTAACTTTTAAAGTTTCAGAAGCTATAATTTCAATTCAAATTTTTAAGTATGATAAATATCATATTTTAAGAAAACGAGCAGAAGTAACTTTGTTAACACAAATTTAAGGTATGAGTGTCATTTATCTATTAATCTCCATCAGTATAGTTGTAGCGTTAGCTTTTCTGTATGCTTTTATAAGAGCCGTCAGAAGTGGTCAATATGACGACGATTATACACCTTCCGTCAGAATGCTTTTTGACGATGAATTGAAAATAAAAACCAAAACAATTACAAACAAAAAAGAAGAACAAAAACCAATTTAATTATGGAAATGCAACAATTTTATTACGACAACAAAATTGTAAAGAAGTTTCTCTACGCCAGTATCGTTTTCGGTGTAGTAGGAATGTTAGTTGGGCTTATATTAGCCATACTTTTTCTTTTCCCAAACTTAACACACGGAGTATCGTTTTTAAGTTTCGGACGATTGAGACCTTTACACACCAACGCAGTTATTTTTGCCTTTGTAGGTAACGCCATGTTTGCAGGAATTTATTATTCCTTACAACGTTTACTTAAAGCAAGATTATTCAGCGATTTTTTAAGTAACCTTCACTTTTGGGGATGGCAATTGATTATTGTTGCAGCTGCAATTTCACTTCCTCTTGGATATACAAGTTCTAAAGAATATGCCGAATTAGAATGGCCAATTGATATAGCCATTGCTTTAATTTGGGTTGTGTTTGGCATCAATATGATTGGAACTATCTTAAAAAGAAGAGAACGCCACCTTTATGTTGCCATTTGGTTTTACATTGCTACTTTCGTAACCGTTGCTGTTCTTCACATTTTCAATAGTTTAGAGCTACCAGTTTCTGCAATGAAATCTTACTCTGTTTACGCAGGTGTTCAGGATGCTTTAGTGCAATGGTGGTACGGACACAATGCAGTTGCATTTTTCTTGACAACTCCATTCTTGGGATTAATGTATTATTTTGTCCCGAAAGCTGCTAATCGTCCTGTATATTCTTATAGATTATCTATCATTCACTTTTGGTCTTTAATTTTCTTATACATTTGGGCTGGACCTCACCATTTATTGTATTCAGCGCTACCAGAATGGGCACAAAATCTAGGTGTTGTTTTCTCAATTATGTTGATTGCTCCATCTTGGGGTGGAATGATAAATGGACTTTTAACTTTAAGAGGCGTTTGGGATAAGGTAAGAGAAGAACCCGTATTAAAATTCTTTGTTGTTGCAATTACTGGTTATGGTATGGCAACATTTGAAGGTCCAATGCTATCTCTTAAAAATGTAAATGCAATTGCACATTTTACCGATTGGATTATTGCCCACGTGCATGTTGGAGCATTAGCTTGGAACGGATTCATGGCTTTTGGTATGATTTATTGGATAATTCCTAGAATGACTAAAACACAATTATTTTCTAAAAAATTGGCTAACTTCCATTTTTGGATTGGCACTTTAGGAATCATTATGTATGCGTTACCAATGTATGTTGCTGGATTTACTCAAGCCTCTATGTGGAAACAATTCAAACCAGATGGAACTTTACAATATGGTAATTTCCTTGAAACAGTAACTCAAATTATGCCAATGTATTGGATGAGAGCTATTGGAGGAACATTATATTTAACTGGAGTTATAGTATTGGTTTACAATATTATTAAAACTGTAAAACAGGGTTCACCAGTTGAAGATGAATTAGCTGAAGCTCCAGCTTTAGTTAAAATCACTACAGGAAGAGTAAAAGGAGAAAAATTCCACCCTTGGTTAGAAAGAAGACCAATTCAGTTAACATTATTAGCTACTGTTGCTATTTTAATAGGTGGCATCATTCAAATTGTACCAACTATAATGGTGAAATCAAATATACCAACTATTGCTTCTGTTAAACCTTATACTCCACTTGAATTACAAGGTCGTGATTTATACATTCGTGAAGGTTGTGTAGGATGTCACTCTCAAATGATTCGCCCTTTCCGTTCTGAAGTAGCTCGTTATGGAGATTATTCTAAAGCTGGAGAATATGTTTACGATCATCCATTCCTATGGGGTTCTAAACGTACTGGTCCAGATTTACATAGAGAAGGTGGAAAAAATTCTGACACATGGCATTTTAACCACATGTGGGATCCTAGAAGTACTTCATCAGGTTCTATTATGCCAGCTTATACATGGTTATATGATAATTCACCAATGGATTATTCGATGACAGAAGCTAAAATGAGAGCAATGAAAACTCTTGGTGTTCCATATACTGATGCGGATATTGCTAATGCACAACAAAATATTCAACAACAAGCTACAGCTATTGAAAATAACTTAAAAAGCAATCCAGATTTTGTAAAATCTTATGAAGATAGCAAGAAAAAAGCTGAAGTTAAAGGTGAAAAATTTGTGCCAATGAAAGATAGAGAAATTGTAGCTATGATAGCTTATTTACAACGTCTAGGAACTGATATTAAAGTAAAAAAATAATAAGCCATGTTAAAGTTTGTACAACATAATTTAGAAACCATCGCTGGTGTAGCTATTTATCCTATTATTTCGTTACTAATATGTTTTAGCTTCTTCGTAGGTCTTTTCTTCTGGGTTTTTACCTATAAAAAAGAGGCTATTAAAGAATTAAGCGAGTTACCAATAAAAGATTAATTATCACAAAGATTTAATGATATGAAAAAATTAATTCCATCATACGTAAGAGTTCCGTTGATATTCGCCATAGTATTTGGTGCAATGGAATATTTTATTGACTCAGGAGACCAACCAGCTTTTATAAAGTATCCAATGGTACTGTTGTTTCTTGGAGTATTTTTGTTCCTTTTAATTGCAATAGAAATTGTAGTTAGTGCTGTAGATAAAGTAACTTATCATTTATTAACAGACGAGCAGAAAAAACAATTAGATGAAGCGCAGTCTTTACCATTTACTGAAAGTGCTTTTTATCAAAACCTGTTATCAAAGTTGACTCGTTCTAAAGAAATAGAACAAGAAGCCGATGTAATGTTAGATCATAATTATGATGGAATCAGAGAATTAGATAATGTTTTGCCACCATGGTGGGTTTATTTATTCTACGGTACAATTATTTTTGCGGGTATTTATTTGTTCAGATATGAAGTTTTAGGAAGCGATAATCAAGCTCAAGAGTTTGATAAAGAAGTTGCTGAAGCTAAAATTGCAGTAGACGAATACAATAAAACTGCACCAGATATGATGAATAGAGATAAAGTTACATTGTTAACAGACGCATCAAGTTTAGCCGCAGGAAAAACTATTTTCTTAGCTAATTGTGTGGCATGTCATAGACCAGATGCAGGAGGTAACATTGGACCAAACCTTACGGATGAATTTTGGATAAATAATGGTGGAGGAATTAAAAACGTCTTTACAACTATTACAGAAGGAGGTCGTGATGGTAAAGGAATGAAATCTTGGAAAACTGATTTAAAACCTTCAGATATTCAAAGAGTAGCTAGTTATGTACTTTCTCTTCAAGGTTCTAAACCAGTAAATCCTAAACCAACAGAACCCGAAGCTAAAAAATGGGTTGATGAAACAGCTCCAAAAGATGGTGCCAAACCAGCTGTAACTGATACAACAAAAATAGCCACTAAAGTAGTTGCAGCAGTAAAATAAATAATTTATCAAGTCCCGATTTATATTGGGACTTGTAGGTTATCAAAAATAAATTTATAATGTCAAAATTGCCAGACGAAGATTTTAGAGATAGTATAGCGACTATCGACAAACAAGGAAAAAGATCGTGGATTTTTGCCAAAATCCCAAAAGGAAAATTTTATGATAGAAGAAAATGGTTAAGCTATTTCTTATTATTATTCTTATTTTCTGCACCATTCATTAAAATTAATGGAAATCAGTTTTTATTGTTTAATGTTTTAGAACGCAAATTTAATATTTTTAGTTTTCCATTTTGGCCACAAGATTTTCATATTTTCGTCATTATCATGCTTATTGGAGTGGTAAGCTTGGCATTATTTACAGTAGCTTTTGGTCGAATTTTCTGTGGTTGGTTTTGTCCACAAACTATTTTTATGGAAATGGTTTTTCGTAGAATTGAATTCTGGATTGAAGGTGATAGAGGTGCTCAAATTCGTTTGTCTAAACAAGATTGGGATGGCGAAAAAATTAGAAAAAGAATTACTAAATGGTTCGTTTTTTATGTAGTTTCATTTTTAATAGCCAATGTGTTTCTTGCTTATTTAATAGGAGGTGATGAAGTAATTAAGTTTATAACAGAAGGACCATTACACAATACAAAAACATTAATTGCTTTAATAATATTTACTTATGTTTTCTATTTTATTTACATTTCATTTAGAGAACAAGTTTGTATCATTGCTTGCCCTTATGGAAGATTGCAAGGTGCTTTATTAGACAATAAATCGATTATTGTTGCTTATGATCACGTTCGTGGTGAAAAAGAAGTAGGTAGAGCTAAATTCAATAAACAAGAAGATAGAGTTACTTCTGGTAAAGGAGATTGTATTGATTGCAAACTTTGTGTTCATGTTTGCCCAACCGGAATTGATATTCGTAACGGAACTCAATTAGAGTGTATTAACTGCACGGCTTGTATAGATGAATGTGATTCCATCATGGAAAGTGTAGGTCTGCCAAAAGGTCTAATACGTTATGCTAGTGAAGACGAAATCGTTAAAAAAGAGAAATTTGTTTTCACAACAAGAATGAAAGGATATGCTTCTGTATTACTTATTCTAACTGGAGTTTTTATTGGAATGTTGTTCTTGAGAAATGATGTGGAAGCTACCATATTGAATCTTCCAGGTCAAATGTTTCAGCATAAAGGTGAAAATATTAGTAATGTTTACACTTTTAAAGTGGTTAATAAAACGGAGCATGATTTTGATAATGTTTATTTCAAATTGGTTTATCCAAAAGGAACAATCAAGCTTGTAGGTAAAGATTCTTTTAAAGTAAAAAAACAAGAATTATCAGAAGGAACTTTGTTTATAGAAATAAATCAAGCACTTCTTGAAGGTGATAAAACTAATTTAATTATTGAGGTTTATAACGATAGAGAGCTAATAGATACCGAAACAACTAACTTTATTGGACCAAGAAGTTTTAATTAAAAATATAATATTATGAAAATTAATTGGGGAACAGGAATCGTAATTGCATTTGCAGTATTTATGAGTTTTATTTTATACTTCATCATAAAAGTGCAAACCAATAGTCAATATGATAACGAATTTGTAGTAACAGAATACTATAAAAAAGAATTGCTAGCACAACAAGATTTAGATAAAGAGCAAAATGCTTACGATTTGAATAATAAAGTGGCTGTAAAAGCTGTAGCAGAGGGAATCACTATAGATTTCCCATCTGATTTTGATTATAAAAATATTAAAGGAACAGTGTCCCTATATAGACCGTCCAACCAGAAGTTAGATTTTGAAGTTCCGATTTCATTATCTAATCCACATTTGCTCATACCTAAAAGTAACTTGGTTGGCGGTCGTTGGGGCATTAACATAGATTGGAATTATCAAGGTAAAAAATACTTAAACAAAGAAGAAGTTTATTTCAAACAATAAATTTTAACTAAAATGCTTTATTCTGCTTTTATATTTGGGTTGATTAGTAGTCTGCACTGCATAGGGATGTGTGGCCCAATAGCTATGATGTTACCTTTTGATAGAAGCAATCCAGCTAAAAAAGTTATTCAGATAATGCTTTACCATTTGGGTAGATTATCAGCTTATGCTTCATTAGGATTGGTATTTGGTATTTTAGGAAGAAGCTTTTATATGGCTGGAATTCAACAACAACTTTCTATCATTGTTGGAATTCTTATGATTATCATAGCTGTTGTTCCTGAAAAAGTATTTATGAAATACAATTTCTCTAAACCTGTATATAAAGGCATTTCTAAAGTTAAAAGTAGTTTGGGAAATCAATTCAAACGAAAATCTCCAGATGCTTTATTTACAATTGGCTTACTAAACGGATTTTTGCCTTGTGGCTTAGTTTACGCTGCTTTGTTTGGAGCCATAGCTATGCAAAATGTGACTTTAAGTGTAACTTATATGCTGTTATACGGATTAGGAACGATTCCAATGATGAGTGCGGTAGTTTATGTTTCCAATATATTATCATTTCCAATGCGAAGCAAAATGCAAAAAATAATACCAATAGTTACTGTTTTTATTGGAATACTTTTCATAATTCGTGGACTTGGATTGGATATTCCTTATTTATCTCCAGGAACTATGAGTTTATTAGTAAAAGCAAACGCCACTTGTCATTGATAATAAATCTGTGAATCGTGCAGTGGCTAAATTGAGTTGATATTATTGAACAATAAAATTCCTAAACTGTCATAGAAAATAATTCCGTTTCAGGAGCATTTCGTTTCAAACGTAAATCAAATGCCATACAAATATTACGCACAAAAGGTTTTCCTT
>CANCFZ010000103.1 GCA_947377425.1 Flavobacteriaceae bacterium | reverse complement strand
CCATATCCTTTTTATAATGGAAAATCTGGAAATTTTGAAAGTTCTGACTCCGTTTCTGTTTCCAAAAATAAAGCACGATTTGATATAGAAAATAGCTTTGTTTATAGTGACAACAATTTATATGGAAATCATTTGAAAGCAAAAATTCGTCCGTTCCAATACTTTTATTTTCAATCTGATTTTCATCAATTATTTGAATTTAATGAAATTGACAATACTAATAATCGCCTTTCATTGTATCAATTTAACTTAAATTATGATAGAATTCGTTTTGAAAAATTTAACTTTGGATGGAATTTAGGCGCAAGTTATGTTGGAAATGAAGTAAAAAAAGGCGGATTATCTTATGGATTAAATGCTGAGTATTTTATGGGAAATCACATCAGCTTTTTAGGTTCGGCAAAATGGAGTCGAATTAACACTTTGCCCGTAAATGCTTTTGAATTGCAAAGTAAGTTTCATAGAAAAAATTACTTTTTCTCACTCGGATTTGAACATTTAAAAATTGCAACGCCAACCTATAATTTTGTAGCACTTGGTGGTGGAATTTACTTTTAAAACTTGAAATTATGCAACAAATATTAGTGTATTTTGCTTTAGGAATCGCCTTAGCTTACCTATACAATAAATTTTTTGGAAAGAAAAAACCAAAAAAAAATTGTGGTGACGATGATTGTGGTTGCAATTAATCTGTAAAAACAATTCTGATATATTGCTTTTTGGGTTTAATGGTTACTCCATCTTTTGGATAAGGCATCACTCCAATTCTTTTTATCTTTTTTGAAAGATACTTTTCAAACCATTTTATGTTTTCAACTCTATTAATAGTATTAAAGGTTATGTCTTTTTCTTCAACTAATTTTTTGTCTTTATAAACTTCAATTATTGACGAAACTTCGCCAGCCCAAATACATTGAACATTTTCGGGACAACGAGAATCATCAAAAACTGCTTTCAATCGCAAATGAAATCCTTTTTTTGGCACACATTTTTTAGTTGTAATTTTGATTGTACTTTGAGCATAAAATGAAATGCTGCATATAATTGTCAAAAATAAAAATAGCTTTTTCATGGTGTTAATTTTTCAGATTTTGAATTATTTTTTTGATTAAAATAAAGTAATCCAAAGAATAAAATTAATACCAAACTAGTCCAAATATTTCCAAAATTTAATCCTGCTGGTTTTGAAATATAGTTCCCAATTGTGGCACCAATTGGGTGCATAATTACTAATGTCATCCAATAACAAAGTTCTTTAGAAATGGTAGTTTTAAATACTATAAGTACAATAATTCCAAGCAAAGATAAAAGTAAAATTGTGCCTCCAAGAGCTCCAAGTGGCGTGTCGTTTGACAATAAATCTCCAAAAGTTGTTCCGAATGTACTTGAAAAAAGTATTGCAAACCAATATAAAAAATAGGTTGTTGTGTTCAATCCTTTTTCAATTGTGGATTTTGGTGAAGTATACCTCCAAATCAATAAAATAAATGTTAGAACCGCCATTATCAGAAGCGAACCATAAATAGTTCCAAGGTTTAAAGGAGTAATGGTAACAAAATCAGCAATATTAGTTCCGGCAATGTTCCCAAAAAGAATTAAAAGCCAATAAGAAAAATCATTTTTAATTTTAGATATTTTAATAATTAGTAATGAAATCACAAAAATACTTATCAATAAAACAGAACCTGTAGCATAGCCCAAACCTAAATTTCTTGAAATTAAATTACCTACAATTTCTCCAATTGTGGTTGCTAAAACCATTAATAACCAATAGTTTAAATTTGTTTTTGGAATTTGAATCATCTGTTTATTGTTTAGTTTTTACTAGAAATAACGGAATTTTTATCTTATGACGAACATTATCAACAGTCGTTCCAAAGAGCAAATCTTTGAAACCTGTATGTCCGTGAGTTCCCATAATCAGTAAATCAAAATTACCTTCATTAACAATTTTAGGAATTACTTTTCCAGGTTTTCCAAAGCCCAATTTTGTATTAATTGTAAATCCTTTTTCAGAAAGCATTTGGTAATAATTGTGTAGCAATTTTTCGTCTATAGTCGTTTCATGGTCACGAACTTTGTTTCCGTAAATCAATGCGCCAACAGTTTCAACAACGTGAATAAGTGTATAACTTGCCTCTTTTCCGCCTAAATCTATTGCATGTTGTAATGCTTTTTCATCAGCAGAAGAAAAATCAACTGAAACTGCAATATGTTTTTTGTTATATTTTTTTATAGTTTCCAATTTCAATTCAACATTGTGTGGTGAATGATTGTGAACAAATGCTTCTGCTTGTTCTTTCACTCTAGTTATTGAAGGTTTAAAAACAATATAAAGCAGTAAAATTAAAAATCCAACGGCTAATGGCACAACAGTTAACCAAAGAACAATTGGATTATTTGAAGTTTGCAACCAACCATTTATTTCATCAAAAACTAATTTAGCATTCAATGAAACTATTATTAGAGCCACAATCCAAGAAGTAATTTGAGTGATTTTAGAAATTTCAAAACCGTTCATTTTTGATTTATCAGAAACAAAATGTATCAACGGAATTATAGCAAAACCAAGTTGCAAACTTAAAATTACTTGACTAAAAATCAACATCTTACCAGTTGCACTTTCGCCATAAATTAAAATCACTAGAACTGCTGGAATAATAGCAATTAAACGCGTAATAATTCGTCTAACCCAAGGCTGAATTCTTAAATTCAAATAGCCTTCCATAATAATTTGCCCAGCTAAAGTTCCCGTAATTGTTGAACTTTGTCCAGCCGCTATTAATGCCACAGCAAATAAAATTGGCGCCCATTTGTTTCCTAAAATCGGTGCTAATAATTGATGTGCATCTTGAATTTCGGCAACATGAAATAATCCGTTTTTATAAAATGTAGCTGCCGCCAAAATTAAAATTGCCGCATTTACAAAAAATGCCAAATTCAAAGCAATAGTTGAATCAATAAAATTGTATTTCAAAGCTTGTTTGATTCCAGCGTTGCTTCTATCAAATTTTCGAGTTTGCACCAATGATGAATGTAAATACAAATTATGAGGCATAACTGTTGCGCCAATAATTCCAATAGCAATATATAAAGCGGCTTTGTTTGGTAGTGTTGGAATTAATCCTGTTAAGACTTTTCCCATTTCGGGTTCGGCAAAAATCATTTCAAAAATGAACGAAAAACCAATAATTAGAACTAAAGCAATGATAAATGCTTCCATTTTTCGCATTCCTTTATTGATAAGAAAAAGCAGTAAAAAAGTATCTAAAACAGTAATTAAAACGCCATAAATTAATGGAATTCCTGTTAGTAAATTGATTCCAATCGCCATTCCAAGAACTTCGGCTAAATCGCAAGCGGCAATTGCAATTTCGGCAAGAAAATAAAGAATATAATTGATAAAAGGAGAGTAAGTTTCGCGTGATGCTTGCGCCAAATCACGTTGCGTTACAATTCCCAATCGTGCGCTCAAACTTTGCAATAGCAACGCCATCAAATTACTCATTAATAAAACCCAAACCAATGTGTAGCCAAACTGACTTCCGCCAGCTAAATCGGTTGCCCAATTGCCTGGATCCATATAGCCAACGCTTATCAAATATGCTGGACCAAGAAAAGCCAAGATTTTTCTAAACCCAGTTTTTTTACCTTCGGTAGTTATTGATTGATTTACTTCTTCAAGTGATTTATTCATAATTATTGCACTTTAATAAATAAATTTTCAGCGATTTTGTTAGAAATTGAAATCGTTTTTGTGTTCAAAATTATAGTCAATGACGAATCAAATTCTTCTCTAGAAATTACTTTAATGGTCGAACCTAACGAAATGTTTTGCTTGTCTAAATATTGCAAAAACTCCACTGATGAATTTTTTACACCTACACAAACATAATCCTTATCCAACACTGCTTCCGACAAAAGAAGTTTGTCAATTTTAATAATTTCACCCTTCTGATTGGGAATTGGGTCGCCATGCGGATCAAATGTAGGAAAACCAAGAAATTCATCCAAACTATTAATAAGTTTTTCAGATTTAATGTGTTCCAATTCTTCCGCAATTTCGTGAACTTCGTCCCAAGAAAAACTTAATTTATTTACCAGAAAAGTTTCCCATAATCGGTGTTTTCTAACAATCATTTTGGCCGAAAGAAATCCTTTTTCAGTAAGAGTCACACCTTGATATTTTTGATAAGTAACCAATTGTTTTTCCGAAAGTTTTTTCAACATATCAGTTACAGACGAGGCTTTGGTTTCTAACATTCCTGCAATTGCATTTGTGTTTACTCCTTTGGGCGAAACTTGCGACAAATGATAAATAACTTTGATATAATTTTCTTCTGAAATAGTCATTTTAAAAAAGATTTTTACAAATATATATAAAATAATTAATAGTTATTTAAAATAATATTTAGTTTTGTCTAAAAATTATTTTATGAAATTAAAAATTTTACTTTGTGTCTTGTTTTCAATTCCTTGTTTTTCACAAAATGAGCCGATAGAAGCGGATAGACCAGACCAAACTGAAACGCCAGCTATTGTTCCCAAAGGAATGTTTCAAGTAGAATCTGGATTTTCATTCCAGAAAAATAATTCTGAAAGTAATACATTTTCTTTGCCTTCAACGTTATGGAAATATGGTGTTTCAAAGAAATTAGAACTCAGATTGATAACTGAATTCATTTCTGAAATAAATGATGACGAAAAAGATAATGGCTTTTTACCATTAGCTGTTGGTTTTAAAATAAATCTATTCGAAGAAAATGGATGGCTACCAAAAATATCATTGATTAGTCATGTTTCTTTAAAAAATTGTGCTTCATCAAAATTTAAATACGATTATTATGTTCCGGACTTTCGATTTACAATGCAACATACTTTAAGTAAAAAGTACTCTTTGGGTTATAATTTTGGAGTTGAATGGGATGGTTTTACAAAACAAAAAACTTTAATTTATACGCTAACTTCGGGTTATTCCATTACACATAAGTTAGGTTCTTATTTAGAATTATTTGGATTTACAACTCAAAACGAAATCGCCATCCATAATTTAGATGGAGGATTCACTTATTTGATTAACAATAATTTTATGATAGATTTTTCTTCGGGTTTTGGAATTACAGATAATGCTCCAAAACATTATTCCGCTTTTGGTTTTTCGTTTAGACTTTAATCTATCAAACGATAACAAATCTTTATGATTAGAATCATTCTAAAAACGAGAATTCTATTTATCTTTGCAATGATTTTATAATCGAAATTCAAAAATCCTTAATCTTAAATCATAAATAATTATGTATCCAGAAGAAATGGTAAAACCAATGAGAGCAGAACTTTCTGACGCTGGTTTTCAAGATTTATATAGTGCAGAATCGGTAGAAAATGCAATAAAATCAGAAGGAACAACACTTGTAGTTGTAAATTCGGTTTGTGGTTGCGCTGCTAGAAATGCTCGTCCAGGAGCAAAAATGAGTTTGGACGGAGCAAAAAAACCAGATCATTTAGTAACGGTTTTTGCAGGAGTTGACAAAGATGCAGTTGATGCTGCACGTCAACACATGTTTCCTTTTCCTCCATCTTCACCAAGTATGGCTTTATTTAAAAATGGCGAATTAGTTCACATGCTAGAACGCCATCATATTGAAGGTCGTCCTGCAGAAATGATTGCTGAAAATTTGAAAGACGCTTACGCGGAATTCTGTTAATATTACCACAAAGACGCTAAGTCACAAAGATTTTTTACCGCAAATTCTCAAATTACTTTCTTCAATAAAGATAAAAATTTGCTAATTTGCGGTAATTTTTTTTATAATTCTTGGTGAACTTTGCGAAAAAACTTTGCGCCTTTGCAGTAAAAAATTAACTTTGTACCCGAATTCTTCCATTTAGAATTCAGTAAAGATGCGATTTATTGCGTCTCTTATTTTCTAATCTTAAAACGTTTATAGCATGCAACTGTATAACACCTTAAGCGCAGAAGAAAGAAAAGAGCTGATTGATTTAGCTGGCAAACAACGACTTACGTTGTCTTTCTATGCGTATGCCAAAATTGAAAACCCACAACAATTTCGTAACGATTTATTTATCCAATGGAACAAACTCGATGCACTTGGTCGAACGTATGTTGCCAAAGAAGGAATTAATGCTCAAATGAGTGTTCCGGCAGAAAATTTTGAAGCTTTCCGCGAAACTCTAGAAGTTTATGACTTCATGAAAAATATTCGGTTGAATGTGGCTGTTGAACAAGACGATCATTCCTTTTTGAAATTGACCGTAAAAGTTCGTGACAAAATTGTAGCCGATGGATTGAACGACGAAACATTTGATGTTACGGATATTGGAATACATTTAAAAGCAAAAGAATTCAATCAAATTTTAGACGATCCAAACACAATTGTAGTCGATTTTAGAAACCATTACGAAAGTGAAATCGGACATTTTAAAGGCGCAATTACTCCAGATGTAGAAACTTTTAGAGAAAGTTTGCCAATTATCAACGAGCAATTAAAAGATTTTAAAGAAGATAAAAATCTAGTGATGTATTGCACTGGTGGAATTCGATGTGAAAAAGCATCGGCATATTTTAAGCATCAAGGTTTTAAAAATGTGTTCCAATTAGAAGGCGGAATTATCAATTATGCCAAACAATTGAAAGAAGAAAATATTGAAAGTAAATTCATAGGAAAGAACTTTGTTTTTGACCATCGATTGGGCGAAAGAATTACCGACGATATCGTTTCGCAATGCCACCAATGTGGAAAACCGTGCGACAATCATACCAATTGTGAAAATGATGGGTGCCATTTATTATTCATTCAATGCGATGATTGTAAAGCCGCGATGGAGAATTGTTGTTCAACAGAATGTCTTGATACAATTCATTTGCCGTTGGTGGAACAAGTAAAATTGCGAAGAGGAATTCAAGTAGGAAATAAAGTCTTTCGTAAAGGAAAATCAGATAAATTGTTATTCAAACATTCAGGAGAATTGTCTGATAAATCTTTGGCTGTAGCTGAAAAACCAAAAGACATTCGTCAGAAAATTAAAATGAAGAAAATTCTAATTGGTAAAACCGAGCATTATTTTCCAAAACCACAAGTTGGATTATTTATTATTGAAAACAATGAATTAAAAGTTGGCGATAAAATTTTAATTTCGGGTCCAACAACAGGAAATGAAGAAGTAATTTTAGAAAAAATGTTAGTAAACGGAAGTGAAAATTCGGTTGCAGCGATTGGTGATAAAGTTACTTTTGAAGTGCCCTTTAGAGTAAGATTATCCGATAAATTATTTAAAATTGTAGTTTAAATATTTCAAATACAAAATCTTAAATTCCAAATTCAAATGACGGTTTTCGTGATTAGGATTTGGAATTTTTTTATTGGAATTTATTTTATAAAAATACTATCTTTACCAATTAATCGTTTTATGAACTTAAGTCGTTTTTTTGCGACACTACCTATATAATTATGGCATGTACAAGTTGTTCAACTTCTGATGGTGGCGCACCAAAGGGTTGTAAAAATAATGGGACTTGCGGCACCGATAGCTGCAATAAATTAACTGTTTTTGATTGGTTGGGAAATATGAATTTGCCAAATGGCGAAGCACCATTTGATTGTGTTGAAATCCGATTTAAAAACGGAAGAAAAGAGTTTTATCGAAATACTGAAAAACTTACTCTAAGCATTGGAGACGTTGTGGCTACCGAAGCTTCTCCTGGCCATGATGTTGGAATTGTAACACTGACTGGCGAATTGGTTCGAATTCAAATGAAGAAAAAAGGCGTAAGTTTAACTAGTCCAGAAATCTTAAAAATTTACAGAAAAGCATCTCAAAAAGATATCGATATTTGGAGTGATGCTCGCGATAAAGAAGAGCCAATGAAAATAAAAGCTCGTGAAATTGCAATTGCTTTAAAGTTGCAAATGAAAATTTCTGATATTGAGTTTCAAGGCGATGGTTCTAAAGCAATTTTTTATTACACGGCTGATGACAGAGTTGATTTTCGTCAATTGATTAAAGAATTTGCTCAAAACTTTAAATCTAGAATCGAAATGAAACAAGTTGGGCTTCGTCAAGAAGCGGCTCGTTTAGGCGGAATTGGTTCGTGCGGTAGAGAATTGTGTTGTTCCACTTGGTTAACCGATTTTAGAAGTGTGAATACTGCGGCGGCTCGTTACCAACAATTATCATTAAATCCGCAAAAATTGGCCGGACAATGTGGTAAATTAAAATGTTGTTTGAACTATGAATTAGATACATATCTTGATGCTTTAAAAGATTTTCCAGATTTTGATACTAAGCTACATACCGAAAAAGGTGATGCTATTTGTCAAAAACAAGATATTTTTAAAGGATTAATGTGGTTTGCTTATACTGATAATTTTGCCAATTGGCATGTTCTTAAAATCGAACAAGTAAGAGAAATAGTAGCTCAAAATAAAGAGAAAAAACGTGTTTC
>CANCFZ010000102.1 GCA_947377425.1 Flavobacteriaceae bacterium | reverse complement strand
AGGAACGAAATACTGAAAATTTTAATTCCAGCTTTTATTCTTCTTTGAGATAATTGCGTAAATGGATTTTCAGTTTCTAAAATATAAGCTATCGATGATAAAAGAATTAATGTGTTGATTCCAATTGTTGTTCCCATCGAGTGAGCAACGGTTAAATGAGTTCCGTGTGTAAATAAATTAATTGATGGAATTGACATTAATAATGCTAAAAATAAATTCAAAAACACCCAAATATCTGCCAAAATCATCAATTTATAGGCTAATGAATAGTGTACTTTCTTTTCTTCTGAAAGGCTTTTTTTCCAATCATAAATTATTGAAATAATAACAACCCATTCAGTCATACTTATAGAATAAGCAAAATATCGAATCCAAGGCGCATTTGGAATTATGTAAATGTGATGTGCCCAACCAAACATTAAATTTGTTAAACCCAGTAAGTAAAAGAAAAATGCTTTTTTGGATTTGGCATAACTATCATCATTGCTGATTTTAGACATTACAAACAAAGCCGTACCATAAACCAACATGTTCCATGAACCAACATACGAACCTCCGGCTTTCCATTGCATAGTGATATTTTGAATGTAATTGCTTCGAAAATAAGGTAGCATCCACAAGTGCGCTTCTGTAAAATGATAAATCATAAAAACTATTCCCGTTGCCCACATCCAATAATAGGCGGGCCAATCTTTAAAATCGTGAAACATCGTTTTGACATAATTTATACCAAAAAATATCCAACCAAAAGCAATTGGAAAATAGAAATAACTAGGAAATTCTAAATATTCTTTTCCTTCAAAATTCTTTGATAAATAGGAAAATATGATGCCAATTCCTGATAAAATAAATAGCCAAAAATGCCATTTAACAAGGTTTTGATTGGCGTTTTGAATGTAATAATAAATTCCGCCAATTGCTGAAAGTAATATCCAGGAAACTACAAATAAAGTATGCAATGGACGCAACACGGTAAAAGGTAAAATTTCTTTTATGAAATCAGGAATTACATATTGAAAACCAGCAAATAATCCACAAAGAAGTCCTAATAGCAAGGAAATTAATCCAATTGAAATAAAATAGAAAGGATATTTATTTGTCTTCATAATTCAGATTTTTGTATTTTAGAGAAACCCATCCATTTGATTGTATTTTGGTACTAATATTTGGATAATAACCCGTTTGATCTACTTCTTTTAAAAATTGAACTAATTCGTCTTTTTCGTTTTCAGATAAATTGAATTTTGGCATTATTTTAATTCCGCTGTTAATCATGGCTTTGATATAGATTTCACCTTTTCCTTTTGTGGAATAAACATTAGTTAAATCTGGACCCAGATATCCGCCAAGCCCATAAAGTTGATGACAAGAATTACAATTTTTATTTAGCCAAATGTTTTCTCCTTTTATTGCTTTATCCGAAAGATGAACAGTACCATAATCAGATTTGGAAGTATAAATTGTATAGTTGTAAAAAGAAAAAGAGATTATGAGTATAATCAATAGTAGGAGATATTTTTTTGATTGTTCCATAGAGAGAATAAAAAATAATTTACAAATAGATGAAATCTTGCCGACTATAAACATGATAATAATCACAAAAAGGCTTTATTTCTAAATGCTTTTTATTCTAAAACATTGTATATTTGCAGAGTGAAAAAGATAGTAGTCATAGTCATACTAGCAATAATTCTAAAACCGATATTTCCGGTTATAGATTATGTTGTTAACTATAATTACATTTCAACGGTTCTTTGTGAAAACAAAGATAAACCTGAATTAAAATGTTGTGGAAAATGTCATTTGAAAAAAGAATTAGCCAATGCTTCAGAAGGTGAAAAGCCCAATTCATCTGACAAAAAAGACAATTCTAAACAAGAAGTTGAAGTGTTATTTTTTCAAGACATCAAATCTTTAGTTGTTGGACAAATTTATTTTTATAATAAAGCTTCAATTAGTGACAACTATTCTAATTTTTACTTTCACTTGAATGGTTGTTCGGTTTTTCATCCGCCAACAGTAGCTTAAATTTTATCGTTTTAAAAATGCGCATTTTCATTAGTTACAAAACTTATGATGGTTTATTTGCGCCATAATTTCAATTAAAATTTAAGAAAAACACAAATGAAAAATAGTTTAAAAAAGTCAATTGCATTAGTTGCAGTTGCAATAACTCTTGTGTCTTGTAGTAAGAGTGATGATGCTATTATCGGAACAGGAGCACTAAAAGTGCAATTTGAGAATGGTTTTGCTGATAACGCTTTAGTTTTAGGAAGCCCCACAGTTCCAACCTCTCAAAATGAAGTTTTAAAGATTAGTAGTATTAAGTATATTGTGAGTAATATCGTTTTAACAAAAGAAGATGGAACTACATTCACTTACCCAAAAGCACAAAGTTATTTTATTGTTGACGAGGCTTCACCAGCAAGTTTACTTTTAGATTTAACAAATATTCCTGCGGCTAATTACAAATCAATTAAGTTTGGAATAGGTGTAGATCAAGCGCAATATAATTTAGGGCAAAGCGAAATTTCTAATTTTTGGACAACTGCTCAAGCTGCTGGCATGGCTTCGAATTGGGCTTCTGGATTTAAGTTTTTGGCTTTTGAAGGAGCTTTTACTTCGGCAACAATTACAACTGATACTTCGTTTATGATTTACACTGGAAAAACTGGAACAGATTATAATTATGCAGAAGTTTCATTGAATTTACCAAACAACGCTTTAGTTAGAACTAACATTACTCCACAAATTCACTTGAGTACTGATTTGTCTCAAATCATTGATGGAACTAATAAAATTAATTTGACAGATCACAACTCTATGGGAATGGGAGCAATGATTATGGGCGGTTCTGATTTGTATCTTATTTCGGCTAATTTAGCTAATATGTTTTCGGTAGAACACGTTCATAATGATCCTAATTAAATGAAAAATATAGTTTATATTCTGCTTTTAGTTCTTGTTCTATCAAGTTGTAAAAAGGAAGAATCAAAAAAAGAAGTAAAAGAAACAAGTTTTGAAAAACCAACAAATGCTCTCAATAACTTGAAATACAACAATAAAATAGATTTTTATTGTCAGATGGATATTGTGAAGTATGGTGTTAGTGATACGGTTACTTATAAAGGGAAATTGTATGGATTTTGCTCTAAAATGTGCAAAGATGAATTTTTGAAAACGCCAGAGAAATATTTGGAAAAAAAATAGACTGACAATGAAAAAAATAATTTTTTTACTACTTGTTAGCTTTCAATTTGCTAATGCTTCTGTAAAAGATACGTTGCAATATCCAAATCCATTTCAAAAATATTATTTGTATACGGAAGCCATTGAAGACGACGATTGTGATGCCTGCGGATGCTCTGCCAATGGTGGAAGTATGGGTTTTAGTTCGATGCTGAATAGTAATTTTATTGGTGTTAGATATGTTTATCAAAGTTATACAACCAAAGAAGGAGTTTTTAATAATTCACCGTGGATTGATGAAAATTTTAATACGGTTCAAATTTGGTCAAGAATTCCTGTTACAAAACGAATTCAAATGTCTGCTTTGCTACCTTATCACAATAACAATAGAGATTTAGCAACTGGAAAAGAGGGTATTTCTGGTATTGGAGATTTCACTATTATGGGAATGTATACTTTGATTCAGCCCAAAATGGATAGTATTTCTAATTATTCACACAAAGTGCAATTTGGTGGTGGATTAAAAGCTCCAACAGGAAAATATAATGTTGCTAATAATGGAACTTTAAATCCGAGTTTTCAGTTAGGAACAGGAAGTTGGGATTATCTTTTGGTTTCTGAATATGTTGTAAAAAGAAAACAATTTGGAATAAATACAGCTTTGAGTTATACATTTAAAACTGAAAATCAAAAACAATATCAATTTGGAAACCAATTTAATTATGGGAGTACTTTGTTTTATTTGTTTGATTTAGATAAAATTAAATTAGTTCCTCAGGCAGGAATTGCAGGAGAAGTCTACGCATCAAATAAACAAGTGAAGCAGGAAGTTATTGGGACTAAAGGTGACATTTTATTTAGTAAATTTGGTTTAGAAGTTGGGAAAAATAAGTTATCTTTGGGTTTGAATGCTATGTTGCCAATAAATCAAAATCTTACAGGAGGTAATGTAAAATCAAATTATCGATTTAGTATAAATTTGAATTATAGTTTATAAAAAAAAGAGGTTAACATTTAAAATGTCAACCTCTTTTTTAATTTTATTTAGGACTAATTATTTAGTAGGATATTGAGTTAATCTACTAAATAATTCTTTGTTTCTTTTTAGTAATTCTAATTGATCAGGAGTTAAACCACCTAATAATTTTTTTGTAAATCTTTCAAAAATTGCTTTTCTGTCTTCTTCTATTTTTGAATCATTTAAAGCTTCTTCACGCATGTTAAATAGTGTTGTAAAATCATGTTTTAAACTCTCGTCTAATTTTACAGTTTTGTCAATATCTGCAACATCTTTTGCAATATTTTTCTGAGTTAATTCTTCTTTATTTTCTGTATTAACACTTTTAGATTTAGAAGCTTGTTGAGCGTTTGAATTAAAACTAAAAGCTAAAAAAAGTGCTGCTATTGCAATGATTTTTTTCATAATTACTATTTTATTAAAATGTTGAAAGGCGAATTTAGTAATTTTTTTTAAAAGTCAATAAAATATTTATTTATTTTCTTTGAATTGGATTAATTTATAATTCAATAATTCTATAAGTTGATTGTGTCCAATGTCAAAAGTACTGCTTGTTATGCTTACTAAAGATTTGGAAGTAGAATAAATTGCGGTGTAATATTTTCTTACAATCCAGTATTTTTGTTTGCTAATATATTCTTCGGGATTGCATAGTATTATGTTGATGAATTTGTTGTTTTTTAATATGATTTCATTAATTGCTTCAATGTCTTTCCAAAGGAAGGTTTTGCTTTTTGAAACACCACTATTTATTGTAAATCCCCGGTCGTTAATTTCTAATGAAGTGTTGTTGTTAAATAACTTCAAAAAGGAGATTGCTAATCCGAATCCGAAGAAAATAAATCCTACAATTCCAATAACTATTTTTTCATATTTGTTGCCAAAATCAAAGCTTTCAGGATATAGAAAAAGCGGAATGCAAATGATAACTATAAATAAACAGCTAAAAAAAAGCAATAGATTTTTGGAATAGCTTCCTCTGATGATTATTGGGTTTAAGTTTTTACTAATGAATTTGTTTTCTTTAGCATTTTCTTTATTTAAAAAATATAGAAACAATCCACAGCCAGTAAAAAATAGAGTAGAGCAAATTAAAACCAACCGGTCTTTGAATAATTTATCTGCGTCGACATTGGTATTAACTTTGGTATATGAATTAATTATAGCCCAACTTCCGCCTAAAAAAAATAGAAAACAGATTAAATAAATTAATCGCATTTTCCATTTTTGAGTATTTATGTTTTTAAGCATTTGTTTTTTAAATCAAAACAACAGTTTTATTATCTCCATCAACCACCACTTTCATTAAGCCGTGTTTGCTAAGTCCTTTGCTTGCGGCATCCCATTTTTTGCCGCTTAATGCTGATTTTTCTTTTAAATTACTTATCGAAATTCCTTCATTAGCTTTCAAGAGTTCTATAATCCATTTTTCGTCATCGGTTAATTCCAATTGTTTTTTCTCTGGTCGCATTTGAGGAAAAAACAGCACTTCTTGAATAGAAGCATTATTGGTTAAAAACATTATCAATCTATCCATTCCAATTCCCATTCCAGATGTTGGAGGCATTCCGTATTCTAGTGCTCGAAGAAAATCTTCATCAATTACACCATTTGCTTCATCGTCACCTTTTTCGGATAATTTCATTTGGTGCTCAAAACGTTCTCTTTGGTCAATTGGGTCATTTAGTTCAGAATAAGCATTTGCAATTTCTTTTCCACAAACCATTAATTCAAAACGTTCTGTCAAATCTGGATTGTCGCGGTGTGATTTGCATAAAGGCGACATTTCTTTTGGATAATCAGTTATAAACGTAGGCTGAATGTAATTTCCTTCACATTTTGCTCCAAAAATTTCATCAATCAGCTTTCCTTTACCCATTGTTTGGTCAACATCAATTCCCATTGATTTTGCTGCTTCAAATAATTCTGTTTCACTTTTTCCTGAAATGTCAAAACCAGTAAAATCAATAATCGATTGCGTCATTGTAACTCTAGCATAAGGTGCTTTGAAGTTTATTTTATGTTCACCAAAAGTTACTTCGCTACTTCCATTTACAGCAGTAGAACAATGGTCTAATAAATTTTCAGCAAATTCCATCATCCAATTGTAATCTTTGTAGGCTACATAAATTTCCATTGCGGTAAATTCAGGATTATGAGTTCTGTCCATTCCTTCGTTTCTGAAGTTTTTAGAAAATTCATAAACACCGTCAAAACCACCAACAATCAATCGTTTTAGATATAATTCGTTAGCAATTCTCATATATAAAGGAATGTCCAAAGCATTGTGATGCGAAATAAAAGGTCTTGCCGCAGCACCACCAGGAATAGCTTGTAGAATTGGAGTTTCCACTTCCATATAACCTGCTTCATTAAAGAAATTTCGCATTGCTGTAAAAAGTTTAGTTCTTTTTATGAAAACTTCTTTCACATTTGGATTTACCACTAAATCTACATAACGCATTCTGTAACGCAATTCGGCATCATTAAAAGCATCATGAATTTTTCCGTCTTCATCAATTTTTGGTAATGGCAATGGTCGTAATGTTTTGCTTAAAAAAGTAAATTCTGAAACACGAATACATTTAGCACCAACTTGAGTTGTGAATAATTCTCCTTCAATCCCAATGAAATCGCCTAAGTCGGTTAGTTTTTTAAAAACCTGATTGTACATTGTTTTGTCTTCATCAGGACAAATTACGTCACGATTGAAATACATTTGAATTCTACCTTCACTATCTTGTAATTCGGCAAAACATGCTTTTCCTTGATCGCGAACACTCATTAATCTTCCTGCAACGACAACTTTCTTTCCTTCTTCAAAATTATCCTTAATCTGCTTTGAAGATGTATTTACAGGAAATAAGTCTGCAGGATAAGGGTTAATTCCTAGATTTCGAAGTGAGTCAAGTTTTTCTCTTCTGATAATTTCTTGTTCGGAAAGTTGCATATATATTGTATTTTTATGTGTACAAAGATAATGATAATTTAAAAATATGGCAATTGATAAATTAATTAAGATTGAGATGTTTTTTACCGCAGTGCATCGGGGATATGTCGGGGATATGTCGGGAGTATCTCGGGAGTATGTCGCGGACATGTAGCAAGTGTTTTTGGAAATAAAAAAGGTTTCATTCTTGGGTAGGACTATGTAGATAACTTTTTTATATTTGTAGAAATTTATATCAAAATGAAATTTATAAAATTACTTTCGGCTTTATTATTTGTGTTTAGTTTTACGAGTTGCTCAATAACTGAAAAAATGATAATTAGTGATAATGGTTCTGGGAAATTTTCTTATGAAATTGATGGTTCTAAAATGATGTCAATGATGGGAAGCGCTTTTAAAGGAGAATCAAATGATGATGCTAATAAAGGAAAAGAGGTTAAGAAAGGAAAGGTTGTAGACAGCACATTTACCTTTAAAGAATTGTTAGCAAGCAAAAAAGATAGTATTGCTAAATTATCTCCTGAAGAACAAGCTAAAATGAAAAAGATGGAAAATTTTAGTTTACACATGTTGATGGACGAAGATAAAGGAATTATGAATTATTCAATGTTTACCGATTTTAAATCAATTCAAGACATACAAGATTTAATGTCGCCGTTGCAATCAATGAAATCATTAACTCCTGGAGCAGGTGCTAATATGATGGGAGCAAATTCTGGGTTGCCAAAGGAAAATTCATCTACCAAATTCTTTTATGATGGAAAAACATTTAAAAAAATGGTTTCTAAAATAGAAGCCAAAAAAGAAGAAATAAAAGTGGATGCCGTTTCGGAAGATGATTTGGGAGGGAAGTTGAAAGAGTCTATGAGCATGGTTTTTGAACAATCTAATTTTAAAGTTGTCTATCAGTTTCCAAAAGCTGTCAAAAAAATCTCAGTTGAAAAGGCGCTTTATAGTGAAGATAGAAAAACTATAACTATAGAATATCCGCTAAAAGACTATATGGAAAATCCAGATAAATTGAGTTTTGAAGTCGAATTTCAATAACAATGAATAAAAAAATCCAACTTCAAGATTTAGGAAACAAAGATTACAAAGCAACTTGGGATTATCAAGAAGAATTGTTTAAAGAAATTGTTGATATTAAAATCCAAAATAGAAAAGAAGAAACCAATCTTGAAACTCCAAATTATTTTCTTTTTGTAGAGCATCCTCATGTTTATACTTTGGGAAAAAGTGGTGCTATTTCAAATTTGCTTTTGTCTGAAAAACAGCTTGAGGCAAAAGGAGCAACATTCTATAAAATAAATAGAGGAGGTGATATTACTTATCATGGTCCTGGTCAAATTGTAGGGTATCCAATTCTTGATTTAGAAAACTTCTTTACTGATA
>CANCFZ010000101.1 GCA_947377425.1 Flavobacteriaceae bacterium | reverse complement strand
ATAACCAACACTTTCTTTACGAATTCTTCCTAATTTATTCTCCACTTTCAGGATTTTCTTTAAAAGTTTGTTGGGCGAAAAATTTGTATTGTTGCCAATGAAGGAATTGATTTACAACTGGACGCATCCCATAGACAAAATATCTATTTCGGAATTACTTACAAATTGCATTGATAAAAGTGATTGTAATAGCATTTATAAACTTATAAATCCACTCGAAAAAATCGATTTTAAAAATTGTAATTACATCGCTATAGAAGGAAATATTGGTGCTGGAAAAACAACATTAGCTACTAAAATTGCTGAAGATTTTAATGCTAAAACAGTATTAGAGCGATTTGCAGACAATCCATTTTTGCCTAAATTTTATAAAGATCAAAACCGATATGCTTTTCCGTTAGAAATGTCTTTTTTGGCGGATAGATACCAGCAAATTTCTGATGATTTAGCACAATTTGATTTGTTTAAAGATTTTATTGTTGCTGATTATCATATTTTTAAATCTTTAATTTTTGCAAAAGTAACATTGTCTGATGATGAAGTTCGTTTGTATAAAACGCTTTTTGATATTATTTACAAAGAAATGCCAAAACCCGATTTGTATATTTATTTGTATCAAAATACCGAGCGATTATTGCAAAATATAAAGCGTAGAGGAAGAAGTTATGAGCAAGAAATTCCAGCAACTTATTTAGAGAAAATCAACAATGGTTATTTGGATTATATTAAGACACAAAAAGATTTGAATGTTTTAATTATTGACGTTTCTGAAATGGATTTTCTAAAAAATCAAGAAGATTATATTTGTATTTTAAACGAAATACAGAAGAAATTGAACTAGCGTTTCATCGAAAAATGACCTTTTACTTCGGGTGAATTTTCATCAATTTTGAAAATGTACCAATAATCGTCAGAAGTTAGGTTTTTTCCGTTTAAGGTTCCATCCCAAAAATATTTATTTGAATTTAATTGGGTAATTAATTTTCCGAATCTATCATAAATTTTAACTTCTGCTTTTGGATAATATATCAAACCTTTAATAATCCAAAGATCATTATTTCCGTCATTATTTGGCGTGAAGAATTCAGGTACAGAAACAATAATAAATGGTTTATAATCGAAACCACAATTATTTTTTTCTCTAACATAACCAATATAATAGCCGCCATCAGCAATTGCAAATTGATTTGATGTTTGATAATTTGTTCCGTCAATAGAATATTCAAAGTCACCATTAGCAGTTGTGTTTATAGTAGCAATAGAATCATTAATAAGAATACCTGAAATTACTGGTGCGGAATTTATAATTATTGAAAAATTCTTTGTTTTCGAACAACTTTCTGGTGCTAGTGTTGTAATAATTACAGAGTAATTACTTAATCCATTTGTAGTAATTGTTTGGGTAGTTGCACCAGTTGACCATATATAGGTCATCCCAGGATTTCCGGCATCTAATGTTAAAACTTCTCCCGAACATATTTTATGAATTTCATCAGAAACTATTGGAGGTGCATACACATTAACTTCAATAGGGATTCTGTCTGATAGGCAACCGTTATAATTGGCTTCGGCATAAAAAGTTGTGTTTTCATGAATATTTGGAACTACAAAATGAGTTCCTAAGAAAATTTGATTTGTAGCCGTGGGGCTATCATACCATAATAATATTCCGGATGTAGTTTGAACATCAATAACGGTATAACTTTCATCACACATATAATAAGGTGATGAATAAGTTAGTATTGGTTTTGTAGTTACGTGTGCTGTAATTGGAATTCGAATATCGTCTGGGCAATTATTAGAATGTGCAACAGCATAGAAATCGGTAGTTGTGGAAATTGTTGGTGAGATAAAATTATTTCCAGTTGCAATAGGAATTCCACCCGAAGAATTTGTATACCAATTCACAGTTCCAGTACTAGATATTGCTTGTAAATGTACTGTTCCAGCACCGCAAATTGTTTCAGTATTGGACGAGGTTATTGAAGGAATTGTAATCGTAGTGTTTGTTGAAATGTGTAATACTGGATCTCCGGGCATTCCTCCATATTCTACTACATATCCTTTGGGTTGATAATTCCCGCTAGTATCACCAGTATTTGATAAGTCATTCCAAGAACCAGCTATTCCAACACCTGGAGCAGTAATGTGAGCGTAATTTTCTGCACCACCCATATTGTTTGGTTCTCCAGTATTCCAAAAAGCATAAGTTGAGGTGTAACCAGTAAAATTTCCAGTCCAAAAAACTGTTCCAGCTTCAGGGCCTGTCATCCATTTCCAAGTTCCTTCTGTTTGTTCATCGCTTCCTCCAATCCATCCAGCTCCTGCGGCTTGTGTTCCAGAAAGTTGCGCTTCGTCTGCTGCTGTAATTGTGGCTAAATAACCTTGTAAACCATAATATGTAGAAGTTTGAGCTAAATTTTTAGCGTCAGACCAGGTAACTCCGATATTCGGTATATATTGATAATAATGTCCGTTGGAAGGTAAGTAATTGGCTTGACCAATAGAAATTGAAAAAGTTCTTGTACCTGTTGGATTAGTTGTGTTATTTGAGTATTCAATATCTTCAATTGCATATTTTAAGTCTAAATAAGTTGGTTGACTTGAAGCTCCTGTTAAAGTTAGTTTTCCTGTGTTTGCATTCCAATTACTCACAATTGTTGGATGAGTACCAGTCAGTATTAAGGTGTCTTGTCCATAAGCATAACCTGTAGAGATTTGAATATAAACAGCGTCAACACCTAAATCATCAGAATCATTAAAATTCATAGATGTAACAACTTTCATTGAAGTGCTTGGACAATATAATTGATCTCCAGTAGCGGTTAAAATGGGTGCGATGTTTGAGGATTGACTATAAACAAAACATTGAACTAATAAGATTAGCAAAATAAAAGTCTTGTTTATTTTAATGTTTTTCATGTGTGAATTTAGCAAATTTCTATGAGTTAAGCTTCTGAAACAAATCCCAAACTACGATTCCAGCACTGACAGAAATATTTAAAGAATGTTTGGTTCCTAATTGTGGTATTTCAATAGAACCATCACAAACTTTAATGGCATCTTGCGAAACACCATAAACTTCATTTCCAAAAACTAAAGCGTATTTTTTGTTTTTTATGGGTTGAAAATCATTTAAAAACACTGCATTTTCAACTTGTTCTATCGCATAAACCAGAATGTTTTCTTGTTTTAATTTTTCAATAATTTCAATCACATTTTTATTGTATTCCCAAGAAACAGTTTCTGTTGCTCCAAGAGCAGTTTTGTGAATTTCTTTGTTTGGAGGAGTTGCGGTAATTCCACACAAGTATATTCTTTCAATTAAAAAAGCATCCGATGTTCTAAATACAGAACCAATGTTATGCAAACTTCTAATGTCATCTAAAACGATAATAATTGGAGTTTTTTCTGCTTGTTTGAAATCATTTATAGATTTTCTTTCAAGTTCACTGTTTTCTAATTTCCTCATTTGATTTATAGTTAAAAAAAAAGCTTCCAAAAGAGGAAGCTTAATTTATGGTGTAAAAAAATATTAGCTTTTTACTTCAGTTGCTGGTGCAGCTGGAGTAGCGCGAGGCAAAACAGTTCCTTTTATTGTTAAAACTTTAGTTTCTTGACCAACAGCATTAGATGTTACAGTAACCGTTTTAGTAAATGGTTGTCCTGCTCTATCAGTTGCATAGTGCACACCAATAAACCCTTTAGCTCCTGGAGCAATTGGTTCTTTAGGTGTAGTTGGAACAGTACATCCACAAGATCCTTGAGTATTAGTGATGATTAATGGTTTATTTCCATTATTTGTAAATTCAAATTTTCTGTTACCATCCGAATCTGCTGGAATTGTCCCATAATCAATAGTTTCATTGTCAAAAACCATACCTGCTCCTTCAATAGCTGGAGTTTTTGGAGTTTCAACTTTTGCAGCAACAACTTTTTTTGCTTTTGATTTTGCTTTTGATTTTGTTTGTGCGTTTGATGATGTTACACCAAAAACAACTAGCATAGCTAATAATAATATTCTTTTCATTGTTGTTTAAATTAAAAAATTAACAAGCAAATCTAAATAAAAAAATAAAACAAACAACTTAAAAAAAACTTAAAATTTAAAATTATTTTTTTCATCGTTTCATATTGAGTATAAATAATTAAATTCGTGCTCTAATTATTAAATAGGAATCCCATTGTCGTCAAAAGAAAAAACTCCAAAAGAAACGCCATTAATGAAACAATATAACGAGATAAAAAGGAAATATCCTGATGCTTGTTTATTGTTTAGAGTTGGAGATTTTTACGAAACATTTGGTGACGATGCAATTCGAGCTTCCAAAATCCTCGGAATCACATTAACAAAAAGAGGTGCAGGAAGTGAAACAGAAACCGCACTTGCAGGATTTCCGCATCATTCAATAAATACGTATTTGCCAAAGTTGGTAAAAGCTGGACTTCGTGTTGCAATTTGTGACCAATTGGAAGATCCAAAAATGACTAAAACCATTGTTAAAAGAGGTGTAACCGAATTGGTAACGCCTGGTGTTTCTATGAACGATGAGGTTTTAAGTTCTAAATCCAATAATTTTTTGGCTTCTATTTATTTTGGTAAAAAGCAACTTGGTGTTTCATTTTTAGATGTTTCAACAGGTGAGTTTCTAACCGCTCAAGGAAATGAGGAATATATTGATAAGTTGCTTCAAAATTTTAGTCCGAGTGAAATTTTAATCCAAAAAAACAATAGAAACCTATTTAAGGAAGCTTTCGGAGAAGATTTTAATACTTTTTATCTTGAAGATTGGGTGTATCAAGAAGATTATGCTTTTGAAACTTTAACCAATCATTTTCAAACCAATTCATTAAAAGGGTTTGGAATAGAAGAACTACAAGAAGGAATAATTTCATCGGGTGCAATTTTATATTATTTATCAGAAACACAGCACAATAGAGTACAACATATAACAAGTATTCAGCGTATTGCCGAAGATGCTTACGTTTGGATGGATAGATTCACGATTCGAAATTTAGAATTATACCACAGTTATAACCCAAATGCAGTTACGCTATTGGATGTAATCGATAAAACGCTTTCGCCAATGGGAGGAAGATTGCTAAAACGTTGGTTGGCATTGCCATTGAAAGATGCAATTAAGGTTAGAAGTCGTCATGAAGTCGTTACTTATTTGAAAGAAAATCAAGAAATTCTTCAGAAGATTCAATATCAAATTAAACAAATTTCAGATCTGGAACGTTTAATTTCAAAAATTGCAACTGGAAAAGTTTCTCCACGAGAAGTAATTTATTTGAAAGAATCATTAGATGCTATTATTCCGATAAGAACATTGGCGCTAGAAAGCAAGCAAGAAGCAGTTCGCGTTATTGGAGATAGTTTTCACAGTTGCGATTTGCTTCGCGAAAAAATTAAAACTACCTTAAATCAAGATGCACCAGTCGCAATTTCTAAAGGAAATGCCATTACAACAGGAATTCATGCCGAATTGGACGAATTGCGGAGCATTGCATTTTCTGGAAAAGAATTTTTAGAAGGTATCGAAAAAAGAGAATCTGAATTGACTGGAATTTCTTCTTTGAGAATCTCCTTTAATAATGTTTTTGGATACTATATCGAAGTGAGAAACACGCACAAAGATAAAGTTCCTGCCGAATGGATTAGAAAGCAAACGTTGGTAAATGCCGAACGATATATTACAGAAGAATTAAAAGAATACGAAACCAAAATTCTTGGTGCGGAAGAAAAAATTCACCAAATAGAAGGACAATTATTTGAGCAATTAGTCAGTTGGATTGCGACATATATTAAACCAGTTCAATTAAATGCTAATTTGATAGCCCAATTAGATTGTTTGACATCATTCACGCAGTTGGCAATAGAAAATAATTATGTTTGCCCAATAATTGATGATACTTTCGAGTTGGAAATTACCAATGGTCGTCATCCAGTTATAGAAAAACAATTGCCAGTTGGAGTTCCCTACATTGCTAATGATGTTTATTTAGATAGAGAAACACAACAATTAATTATGATTACGGGTCCAAATATGTCTGGTAAATCGGCAATTCTCCGTCAAACAGCTTTGATTGTTCTATTAGCTCAAATGGGAAGTTTTGTTCCGGCAGAAGCTGTAAGAATGGGAATTATAGACAAAATATTTACTAGAGTAGGAGCGAGCGATAATATTTCGATGGGTGAATCTACTTTTATGGTCGAAATGAATGAAACCGCTTCTATCTTAAATAATATTTCAGATAGAAGTTTGGTGCTTTTAGATGAAATTGGTCGAGGAACAAGTACTTATGATGGAATTTCGATAGCTTGGGCGATAGCTGAATTTTTGCATGAAAATCCAGCCCGACCTAAAACACTATTTGCAACACATTATCATGAATTAAATGAAATGAGTGAAATGTTACCTCGAATTCAGAATTATAATGTTTCTGTAAAAGAGTTAAAAGATACTGTCTTGTTCATTAGAAAATTAGTAAAAGGAGGAAGTGCTCATAGTTTTGGAATTCATGTTGCAAAAATGGCTGGAATGCCTCAAATTGTGATTCAAAAAGCTCAAAAGTTACTTAAAAAACTAGAAAAAGATCATTCAGGAGACGCTCTTCATGGAATAAAATCAGCCAAAGATGAAATGCAATTGAGTATTTTTAATTTAGATGATCCTTTGTTGGAAGAAATTAAAGAAGAAATTCTAGGTTTAGACATTAATACATTAACTCCAGTTGAAGCATTAATGAAACTAAACGAAATAAAACGAATGTTGCTTAAAAAGTAAAGAATAGGTTTTCAAGACATTATGCTTTTATTGCTATTTTTTTACAAAAAACGTTTGTATAATTCAATTTAAGTATTACATTTGCATCCGCAATACGGAACAAGTGTTGTCGTTCTTACAAAATTTGATAATGCGAAAATAGCTCAGTTGGTAGAGCGCGACCTTGCCAAGGTCGAGGTCGCGGGTTCGAATCCCGTTTTTCGCTCAACCAATATACTGCTCGGATGGTGAAATTGGTAGACACGCTGGACTTAAAATCCAGTGAACAGTAATGTTCGTGCGGGTTCAAGTCCCGCTCTGAGTACAAAAAAGCTTCAAACTAATGTTTGGAGCTTTTTTTATTTGTATAATCGAATACTTATTTAAACATTTTATGGGGACTTTTGTAATTACAAAAAGACAAAATGGATATTATAAATACGAATTTACTTCCAGAAAAGGGAAGACTATTTTAATAAGTAATGATTTTGAATTGCGATTTGAATGTGAAGAAGATATTGAGGCCTTGAAGAAAGATGCCGATGCTATTTTCTTTATGAAGTTTAAATCAAAAAACGGAAAATTGTATTTTAAAATAATTTTGAAAGAAAAAGAAATTGCAGTTAGTAGAAAATATACAACGCAGTTGCTGATGGAGAAGGGTGTTGGTGAAATAATAAGAACCTTACATAAATCGGAAGTATTGGATTTTTCTAATCAAGATCTTATTTTTCCATCTGCTGAAGAAGTTTTTGGATTTTTTTAAAAAATTAGATGTATAAAAAAGCTCCGCATTTGCGGAGCTTTTATTTTTTAAACTAGAACAGTGTTCTAATTATTTTTTAGCTGGAGCTTCAGCAGCAGGTGCAGCTGGAGCAGCAGTTTCAGCAGCTGGAGCAGCAGTTGTGTCAGCAGCAGGAGCAGCAGTTGTATCAGCAGCAGGAGCAGCAGTTGTGTCAGCAACAGCAGTTGTGTCAGCAGCAGGAGCTTCAGCGTTTTCTGATTGTTTACAAGATACTACAGTTAATGCAGCGATAACAGCTAAACTTAAAAATACTTTTTTCATCTTAATTTAATATAAAAGGTTAATTATTAATTCGGAGCAAAGATATAAATTTTTTTAATCGAAAAATTTTTTATTTAACTTTTTTTAAAAATCCTAACTTTGAATTCCGATTTATTACTTTACAAATTTCGTGCCAAACTTAAAAAATACTTAAAGTTATTTTTTATTAGTTGAATGTGTGATTTTCAATTCATTAATGATGTTTTGAGCTCCTGCAAACTTATCAATGATGAATAAAACATACCGAACATCAACCATAATGTTTCTACAAATGTCTGGAGAATAATAAACATCGCTCATTGTTCCTTCCCAAACTCTATCAAAATTCAAGCCAATTAAATTACCATTGGCATCCAAGGCTGGACTTCCCGAATTCCCACCAGTCGTGTGGTTTGTTGCAATAAAACAAACTGGCATTTTTCCTTTTACACCATAAACACCATAATCTTTAGCATTGTATAAATCAATAAGTTTCTTTGGAACATCAAATTCATAATCGCCAGGAACATATTTTTCCATTACTCCATCTAAAGTTGTAAATGGTTCATAATAAACAGCATCATTTGGTTTGTAACCTTTTACTTTCCCGTAAGTTACACGTAAAGTACTGTTAGCATCTGGAAAAATTCGTGCAGATTTTGGACTTAATTCCAAAATTCCTTTCATATAAGTTCTTTGTAAAGCAATATTTTTCAAATTCAACTCGTCATATTTTGGAGCTACATTTTTAGAATAAGCATCAGCCATCGATTT
>CANCFZ010000100.1 GCA_947377425.1 Flavobacteriaceae bacterium | reverse complement strand
TAACATTGTTTTTTTAATTCTTAACAAAATAGAATTAAAAACACTTGTTGTTATTTTTATTTTTTTATTGTCTAATGTTAGTAATGCGCAGGTTACCTCTATTAATTTATCGGGTTCTGGTACTTATAGTGTTCCTGCAGGAGTTACTTCAGTAAATGTACAAATTTGGGGAAGTGGTGGTTCTGGTGGTGGTTCATCAATAAATAATAATAGTGGTTCTGGTGCAGGAGGTGGAGGTTATACAACAAAAACTTTTAACGTAACTTCTAACGACATAATTTCCTATAATATAGGTATAGGAGCAGTGTCTGCTTCTACAGGTTCAAATGGAAATAATGGAAATATTACAACTGCTAGCCATGTCGCTAGCGGAATGTCTATGACTGCAAATGGAGGTTCAAGAGGAAATGCTAACAGTCCGACAGGTGGAGCTGGTGGAACTGCATCAGGAGGTTCAACTAATATTTCAGGAGGAAATGGAACTGCTGGTGGAACAGGAACTGGTGGAAACGGAGGAAACGGAGGAAATACTACAACTACAGGTGGTGCTGGACAACCCAATCTGAATGGAGTTGCTGGATCTATACCTGGAGGCGGAGGCGGAGGCGGTGAAAAAGGAGCTTCTAGTACCGCAGGAGGTGCTGGGGCTAACGGCCAAATAATTATAACATGCAATCCAACAATTACTGGATTGAGTGCTTCTAGTGGTTGTGCGGGTTCAACATTAACAATAACAGGAAATAGTTTTGTTGGTATTACTGCTGCCAATGTAACAATAGGAGGTACTCCGGTTACATCAATTACTTATACCCCTACTAGTATTGTAGCTGTTGTAGGCTCTGGCACTTCAGGAACAGTTAGTGTTACTAACATTGCAGGTACTGGAACGAGCGCTAGTACATTTACAGTAAATCCATTACCGGTTGCACCAGTAATTGTATCACCTTTAGCCGCAACTTATTTATGTAGTGGTGCTGGAAATTCAATAAATCTTAATGCTACTTCTGCTGGAAATACAATTTATTGGTATACTGTAGCAAGCGGAGGAACCAGCATTGGAAACACAGTTAGTGGTGTTAATTTAACTGTGACTCCAACAGTAACAACAACTTATTATGCAGAAGCACGCAATGCTTTGGGGTGCCCTTCATCACGAGTTGCAACAGCAAAAGTAACATATACAACTCCTGTAGTTCCAACAATTGAATTTACACAAGGAGCAAATGATACAAATTACATATTAACCAATATGTGTGGGACTATATCTGGAGGAGGTCAAAATGATCTTGATATTGCATCAGGAAATCCCGGAGGAAGTGCTACTTATCAATGGCAAGTGAGTTATGATGGTGGAACTACATGGGTGAATGGACCAGGTCCTACAAGTACTACTACTCAGTATGTTTTAGACCCTGCTTATACTATATATGAAACTACTTCAGGAATCTATAAATTTAGAATTATAATTACAAATTTGGGGTGTTCTGCTACTAGTAGTGCTATAACTTTAACAACTGTTGTTGGTTCAAATTTGACTCCGGGTAGTGTTGCAGGAAATCAAACTTTTTGTGCAACAAGCGGAAATCCTGTTGCTTTTACGCAAACCACTGCACCAACAGGCGGTAGTGGAACATTTACTTATCAATGGCAATCTTCTACAGACAATGTTAATTTTACTAGTATTAGTTTAGCAAATGCTGCTGTATATGATGCCCCAACAATAACACAAACAACTTATTATCGTAGAGTAGTTATTACTGGAGGATGTAGTGCTTACAGTAACACAATAACAGTTTATATTGGAGTACCTACTGTAGCTGTTACTACACCAACAAGTGTTTGTTTTAACTCAATAGCACAAACAACAACTTTACCATTTACAGTCACAGGTTCACCTATAACTTATAGTATTACATGGAATGCACTGCCAACAAATAGTTTTGTAGCTATTAGTAATGCTAGTTTACCATCAAGTCCTATTACCAGTAATATTCCTGCGGGTACAGTTTCAGGAACCTATACTGGAAATATTATTGTTACAAATGTTGTGGGCTGCGGAAGTACAAGTGTTCCTTTTAGTGTTGTAATTAATGCTTTACCAACAACTCCAACCATTTCAGCGGGTAGTGCTACTACTTTTTGCTCAGGAGGAAGTGTAACGTTGACTTCAGTAACAGGAACAACTTATTTATGGTCAACAGGAGCTACGTCACAAAGTATAGTTGTAACTACTGCAGGAAGTTATTCTGTAAGAGTAACTAATGCAAATGGTTGTGAAAGTCTTTCCTCATTGAATACTGTTGTAACTGTCAATACTACTCCAATTGTGCCTGATGTAGAAACAGTAACGTCACCAACTTGTGCAAGTGTAACAGGAAATATTCATTTCCATGATTTACCTTCAGGAAGTTGGACATTGAACCAATATGGTACAACTACTTCAACAACTCCTGGTTCTGGTGACAATACTACAATATATAATTTAGCTGCAGGTACCTATAACTATACCATTACAAGTTCTAATGGTTGTGTATCATCATCGACTTCAAATATTAATATCATTGGATTAACTACTACTACATGGAACGGTATTTCATGGTCTAATGGAGATCCTAATAGTGAGAAGAATATTATTTTTGCAGGTTCTTATAGTTCTAGTGGAACGCTAACAGGTTGTTCTTGTACAATAAATTCAGGAGCAGTAGTAATAAACTCTGTAGATAATTTAGTTATTACAAATAATATTAATACAACAGGAGGGTCATTGACTTTTGAAAATAATTCTAATTTAATTCAATTAAATAGTAGTGCGACTAATACAGGTAATATTACTTATAAAAGAAATGCAACGATTAAACAATATGATTACGTTTATTGGTCATCTCCCGTAAGTAGTTTTATAATTAATAATCTTTCATTAACACAAATTTCAGGTCCAAAATACAGTTGGAATCCTACTGCATCTAATGGTAATGGAGGACAAGGAAACTGGGCTTCGGCGGAAGGAAGTATTATGAGTGCAGGAAAAGGATATATTGTTAGAGCACCTAGTTCATTTTCTTCAACAGCTTCAACTTTTACAGCTTCTTTTGTAGGAATTCCTAATAACGGGACCATACCTGTTTCAGTAAGTAGAGGAACAATAACAGGAGCGCCTTATAGTGGAACAAATGGCGCTCAAATAACTAACTTGAGTGATAATTGGAACTTAATTGGAAATCCATATCCTTCTTCTATTCGCGCTAATCAATTTTTAATTGATAATCAATCCGTTATAGAAGGAAGTGTCAGATTATGGACACATGGAACAAGTCCATCAAGTACTGTAGCCAATCCATTTTATAGTAGTTTTTCATATAATTATACTCCAAATGATTATTTAACTTATAATTTTACAGGAACTACAGCTGGGCCAGTTGTCGTAGATGAATTATTTATTGGAGCAGGTCAAGGATTTTTTGTTCAAATGTTAGATGGGTTAGCTGGAAGCGCAAATGTTAATTTTAATAATATTTTGAGAAGCAGTACTTATGATAACTCAATATTTTATAAATCTAATAGCGCAAGTTCAAATACTACTATAGAAAAAAATAGAATTTGGTTGGATATCATAAATTCAAATAATCAATCAGAAAGAACTTTAATTGGATATGTTGATGGAGCTACAAACTCTAAAGATAACCTATATGATGCGTCATATAATGTGTCCAATTCAATTGCAATTTATTCATTAATTGATAATGATAAAATGAATATTCAAGGTAGAGCTTTACCTTTTAATATAAATGATGTTGTTCCAATAGGAATAAATATTAATACTTCAGGCACTTGTAATATTGCAATTGGTGCTGTAGACGGTCTTTTTAATGACCAAAATATTTATATTGAAGATACTTATTTGAATATTATTCATGATTTGAAGCAATCACCTTATAGTTTTTTATCTACTGTTGGAATATTTAATGATCGTTTTAAACTTCGTTATACAAATAGTAACTTATCAAATTCTACTTTTGACAATATTAATACGATTGCGTTTATTGCTAATAATAAACTAAAAATACAAGCTTCTGAATCAATTTCAAAAATTGATTTATATGATATTTCAGGAAAGCTCATTAAAATTTATGAATCTAAAAATGCTGCTAGCTCCTTTTTTGAAAGTGATTTTGATTTTGCCAATGGAGCGTATTGTATTAGTGTGAAATTATCGAATGGCGTTATATTCAAACAAAAAGTTTTAAAGTAATTTAATTAAGAATCTAAAGTAACCAAAAAGTTAAATATTAATTCATATTATAAAAGGAAAAGTGCTTAAAATTTTAAGTACTTTTCCTTTTTTTTATAAAAGGCCACCAACGTTTTTTAACAGTAACACTCTAGAGCTAAAATAACCTTTAACTATATGTTTTTACTGTTTTTTTCGACAAAGAAACAATTCATTCAGATTAATTGCAATATTAATAAAACACATTGAATTTCGTCTATATAATTAGATAGTACTTTTAGACGAACGATACTGTTAATACAATATATGTAGATAAATTTGCCCTCAATCTTTATTTTGAAAAGGTATAATTTTATATATGAAAGAGAAACATGTTTTACTATTTGATAGTATAGTACTTATTAGAAAATCACTTGAAATGATTGTGAGAAAAAATCACAATGATGCAAATATAATGTTGGCTTCAACAATTGAAGAAGTTGAAGAGTTTGCAAAAATAATATGCTTTGATTTAGTTATTATGGATATTAATTTTGAAAAGAAAGATAATTTTTATTTGATAAAGACCATAAAAAAGCTGCAACCCAAAACTAAAATTTTAATTTTCTCTTTCTTTGATGATATTAAATATAAAACGAATTGTTTTAAATATGGAGCAAGTGCATTTTTGAATAAATACAGTACCGAAGAAAATATTAAAATGACAATTAATGTTTTATATAATGGGAGTGATTATTTTTTAAACGATGTAAAAATAAAATACTTAGATAGCATTTCTCATGAAAAAGATAAAATAAAACCTATAAAAGGAAGCAATTTATCTTTGAGAGAATTACAAATTGCACAAATGCTTATTGAGGGAGAAAATAATAGTGCTATTTCTAAAAAATTAAAATTAGCAATGTCAACAATAAGTACTTACAAGAAAAGAATTCTATTAAAATCAAGCGCGAAAAACATTCTAGAATTATCTGTAATTTTGAAAAAACTAAAATAAACAATAGTTCTTCTTTTACTTCTGATACTTCTTTTTCTTCAACATATAGGATGCCGTTTGATAATACGAAATTGTTTCATTAATCAAATCTATTCTTTCCTTATTTAATGGTTTTTGATCATAAAAAATCTGAAAGTCATTTTCTAATCCAGCTTTTGGTTGTAATGTTAATTGAAATTGCTTTGCTTTTTTAACTGGTGATATAATTGTTAAAACTGTATCTTTTATTAAACCTAAATCTTGATAAGTAGCAATTAAAGCTCTTGGTTTGTAATCGCTTTTAAGAACATCCTGACCATAAAATTTACTCTGATAATTAAAATTTAATAAGCCAAATAAAGTTGGCATTAAATCAATTTGTGACATCAAATTGGTATACCGTTTTGGTTCAATAAATCCTGGAGCATAAATCATTGCTGGAATTCTATATTTGTCTGCTGGAAGCTCCGTTTTTCCTGAACTTGAGGCACAATGATCAGCAACAATTACAAAAACTGTATTCTTGAACCAAGCTTGTTTTTTTGCCATAGCAAAGAATTTATTCAAAGCATAATCGGTATATTTTACACCTCCTTCACGAGATTTAGAATGTGCATCGATATCAATTTTACCTTCAGGATATGTAAATGGTCTGTGGTTACTTACTGTCATCCAATGATTAAAAAATGGTTTGCCAGTTTTTGCTTCTTCATTCATGACTTTAATAGCCTTGTTAGCCATATCTTCATCACAAACTCCCCACACGTTTGAAAAAGTAATTTCTTCGGGTTTAAATGCTTTTTTATCTACAATGTCGTAACCATTTCCTCCAAAGAAATCTCCCATATTATCAAAGAACGCATCACCACCATATAAAAACTTTACATCATATCCTCTTTTTTTGAATAAACTTCCAGTTGAAAATTTATTTTTATTATCTATTCTTTTAACAACACTTTCTCCAGCAGTCGGTGGAAGACATAAAGTTACTGCTTCTAAACCTCTAACGGTGCGATTACCAACAGCATATAAGTTAGAAAATAATAAACTTTTTCTAGCTAATGAATCCATGAATGGAGTAATATTTTGCTCGTTACCGTACATTTTTAAAAATTCTGCACTATAACTTTCAATAGTAATTAACACTACATTTTTATGATTTTCGGTTGTTCCACTATTAATTTGTCTTATAGAAGAATCGTTAGAAATCCCTGAAATTTGCTTTTGAAGCAAAGCAAAAGATTCTTGTTCGGGTAACGTCTTATAAAATTTATCATAATCCAATTCACTATTCATAAATGCCAAATAGAATTTATAAATACCATTAGCTTGCAATTCATTAGTGAAAACATTGGATGAATTTTGAAGCTTAGCCAAAGTTGGTGTAGCAAATAAGGAAATAAAATACAAAACAATATAAACCCCTAAATTTTTTATTTTATCAGTAAATGATGGCAATTTATCAAGATAGCTTTTGGATTTTCTAACAATAACAATTGTAGCAATCAATGATACTAATCCAACACCTATAAATAAAGGAATTACAGGATAAGATTCCATTATATTTCCAATTACAGTATTAGTATAAACCAAATAATCAACAGCAATAAAGTTGTAACGAACACCAAATTCATTCCAAAAAAAGTACTCACTAATTGCATTTTGAATAATAACTAAAACAAAAATGAAGATTGTAATTGAAAACAATACTTTTCTAATGTTTTTTCGATATTTGGGTAAGAACAATAAAAGTCCAAATAAAACAGTTTTTAATGATATAAAAGCTATACCAATTTCGGGTAATGAGCCTCCATATTCATGTAAAATAGATTTTCCAGATAAAACATAAAGTAACAAACTTACAAGTAATCCAAAAAAAATATAACCCCAAGGTTTGTTAAATTTAGAATTGGATAAAAACAATAAATACAGCCATAATAAAGCGCTCCCAACAACAAACACAAAAGCATCGGAAACCATTCCTAATAAAAATATTTTGATACTATCAATAATTGTAAAGCTCGTTTGAGTAATAGGATGGAAGAGCAGTACCAATCTTGTAATTAAACTAACTATAATATAAAAAAGAGCTAAATTATAAAATGGAGACTTTTTTTGAAATAACTGCATTGATTTTAATTTTTTACAAATGTATTAAAAATTGTGCTTTTTAAATTTTTCATCTTAAAATTAAGATTGACTTAATTTTTATAGACATTAACATTTTTTTATATCATAAACAATAGATAATCGTTAGGTTTACATTGATAAATATATATTTCTAATATTTAAATTAAACCATGACAAAGCAATTTTTAGTAGTGTTGTTATTCTTTGTATTTACTACGTTTTCAAATGCTCAAAATTGGAAAACAAATTTTGAGACTGCAAAAACTGAGGCTAAAGTTCAAAACAAAAGAATACTATTAGTGTTTTCAGGATCTGATTGGTGTGGCCCTTGTATAAAATTAGATAAAAATGTATGGCAATCAGATGAGTTCAAGAGTTTTTCTGATAAAAACTACGTGCTTTATAGAGCTGATTTTCCAAAGAAAAAAGCTAATCAGCTATCTGATGAGATTAGACAACAAAATTTGGCATTAGCAGAAAAATACAATCAAGATGGAAATTATCCATTTGTATTATTATTAAATTCTGATGGAAAAGTTTTAGGAGTTTTGGGATATTTAAACCTTGAAGCATCCGAATATATTGATCGTTTGAAAGATTTAGATAATAAATAAGATGAAGAAAAATCTTTTTTTATTTATCTTTTTTGTAATATCAAATTTGCATGCTCAAGTTATTCATAAAAGAACATTGAGCATGCTTGGTAGTCCATTTGAAATTACTTTAGTCGGAAAAGACACCATTGAAATTAATAAAAATATTGATATTGGTATTGCAGAAGTTAAACGAATTGAAAATTTAATATCCGATTGGATTCCAACAACACCAATTTCTGAAATCAATCGAAATGCAGGTTTAAAACCTATAAAAGTTGATAAAGAATTATTTGATTTAGTTGAGCGTTCAATAAAAATAGCAATGATTACCGACGGTGCTTTTGATATTAGTTACGCTTCAATGGATAAGATTTGGAAGTTTGATGGAAGTATGAAAGAAATGCCATCAGATGAAGAAATAAAGAAATCTGTTTTAAAAGTGGGTTATAAAAATATCATTTTAGATAAAAAAAACTTCACGATTTTTTTAAAACTAGAAGGAATGAAACTTGGGCTGGGAGGCATTGGACAAGGATATATTGCTGATAAAGTTACCGAATTATTAAAATCTAATGGAGTTATTTCTGGAATTATTAATGTGTCTGGCGACATAAGTACTTGGGGAAAACAACCCAATGGAACCCAATGGAAAATAGGTATTAAGAATCCT
>CANCFZ010000099.1 GCA_947377425.1 Flavobacteriaceae bacterium | reverse complement strand
ATCCAAATGGTGTTTACTTTTTGAATTTGCATACCAATACAGGAAGACAGTCTGTTAAAATATCCAAATAACATTCTTATTGGAAATAAAACCAGTGTCTGTTGCTGTTATTGTTGAACACAAAGAGGATAAAAAAGCTTATATTTTTTATCATCCATATAAAATAATTGACAAACAATTAATTTTTCTAAATCTTGGAAAGTGATGAAAGAAATGGAGATTTTTGTTAACTAAAAGAGGCACCTATAATCACAGACGCTAATCACTACTTCCAAACTACCAACCTCTCGAACCAAACATTCAAGCACTACTTCCAAACTACCAACCTCTCGAACCAAACATTCAAGCGCTACTTCCAAACTATCAACCTCTCGAACCAAACAATCAAGCACTACTTCCAAACTGCCAACCTCTCTAATCAACCAATCAAGCACTACTACCAAACTACCAACCTCTCTAATCAACCAATCAAGCGCTACTACCAAACTGCAAACCTCTCGAACCAACCAATCAAGTGCTACTACCAAACTGCCAACCTATCGAGCCAACCTGCCAATCTCTCGAACCAAACAATCAAACACTACTACCAAACTGCCAACCCCTCGAACACCACTAGTCTATAAAACCATCACACTGTTCAAAACATTGCAGAGGTTCTGAATAATTAAAACCAAAAATTAGCAACATCAAAATATACCACTACTAATAGCTATCTATTTTAAAAGATTGTTAAATTTGTACTATCAATTTTGCTAAAAACATAAAATATGTATCATTCAAAAATAAGCGGATTAGGGTATTACGTTCCAGAAAATATAGTTACCAATGATGATTTATCCAAAATAATGGACACCTCAGATGAGTGGATTCAAGAACGCACTGGTATAAAAGAAAGACGCCACATCATTAGAGGAGAAGATACCACAACCTCAATGGGAGTGAAGGCAGCCAAAATTGCTGTAGAACGTTCGGGCGTTGCCAATGAAGATATTGATTTTATAGTTTTTGCAACCATATCACCCGATTATTATTTTCCAGGACCTGGAGTTGCCATCCAAAAAGAATTGGGATTGCGAACCGTTGGCGCTTTAGATATTAGAAATCAATGTTCAGGATTTATATATGCGCTTTCCGTTGCCGATCAATACATCAAAACAGGAATGTATAAAAATGTATTGGTTGTAGCTTCTGAAGTGCAATCGTTAGGACTTGACATGACTAATCGCGGTCGTGGCGTTTCAGTAATATTTGGAGATGGAGCAGGAGCAGCGGTATTGAGCCGAGAAGAAGATACCACCAAAGGAATTCTTTCAACGCACTTGCATTCAGAAGGTGAACATGCCAAAGAATTATCGGTTTTAGCACCCGGAATGGGAGGTAGATGGATTACTGATATTCTAGCAGACAACAATCCCGATGACGAAAGTTATTTTCCACACATGAATGGACAATTTGTTTTTAAAAATGCTGTAGTTCGTTTTAGTGAAGTCATCAACGAAGGATTGCAAGCCAACAATCTACAAGTTTCTGATATTGACCTATTGATTCCACATCAAGCCAATTTGAGAATTTCGCAATTCATCCAACAACGATTCAAATTAACCGACGACCAAGTATTTAACAACATCCAAAAATATGGAAATACAACAGCGGCATCCATTCCAATAGCACTAACAGAAGCTTGGGAATTAGGAAAAATTAAAGAAGGCGATACTTTAGTTTTAGCAGCTTTTGGTAGCGGATTTACTTGGGCTAGTGCTATTATTAAATGGTAAATTAGTGTCCCGTAGTGCATTATTGCATCGCCACAGATTCACAGATTTAGTTGTGTTTTTGATAAGTTGAACAAATTTCACAGAGTGAAGTAAGTTTTGAATTCAAAATTTGTGTAATTTATATAAAATCTTACAGTTTTATAATCTGTGAATCAGTGGCAAAAGAACAAATACATAAAAAGAACTATCTATGTTGTTATTAGTAATGACTACAAGTTGTTATATAAAATAAAAACTCCGATTTGCACTTCGGAGTTTTTTTGTTCAAATGGGTAATCTTAATAATAATGCTAAATTTTTGTGGGGCAAAAAAGGCGCTATCTTTTTAAAGTAAAGTGAGCTTTAAATTCTTTTTCTTCACCATCTTTTTGATAATTTATAGAAAACCAATAATCGTCGGAAGGCATTAAATTATTGTCATAAGTTCCGTCCCATCCTTGACCAGATGGTTTTACTTTTTTAACTAATTTTCCATAGCGATCAAAAATATATATCATTGATATAGGTTGATCTTTTAAATCTTTAATATTCCAAGTTTCATTTACTCCGTCTCCATTTGGAGTGAAATAATGAGGGTAATTAATAACAATAGCATCAGTAACAGTAATACCACAACCGTTTTTATCTCTTACAGTTAAAATGTGTAACCCCGATGTTATATTTTCAAAAACAGGGCTGTCTTGGAATGCACCATTGTCTAATTGGTATTCATAATCACCTCCAACTCCAGTTGCAGTTACAGTTATTGATTGTGTTTCGGCAAATTCTTCACTCACTTCATAACTCACTTTTGCAGGTTCAGATGCACTAACGATAGCAAAAGCTACTGCAGATGCACAACCTGTAGCGATACTTGTGGCTACAACACTATATGTACCGGGTAAAATAGCTTTATAATTTGGACCAGTTCCAACAAGTTGCCCATGATCGTTGTACCATTTAAAAGTAGTTGTCGCTGCTGATAATCCGCTATATAACATGTATGGACTTATTAAATGCCCAGTCGCACTTACTATACATATAACACCATCATGAGGTTTTGGCTCTGGGAGTTTATTTACAGTTATAGTAATAGGTTTTACATCAAAGCAATTAGGAGCTAAAGCATTACTAACTCTCACATAAATTAGAGAATGAGTAGAGCTAATTATTGAATTAGTATTGGTTGTAGCATCTGCTAAACTTTCATAATAATTTACAGAAAATTCAGTTCCAGTTTGAGTTCCTAATACAATGTTGTTTAATGTTGAAAAATTAAAATTATAGATTCCGTCATTAGTTCCGTCAATGTCACAAACAGTTTTGTTAGCAACAGGAACGTTATTAGCAACAGGAACAGGGATTATAGTTACAATAACAGTACTCTCGTCTGAACAATTTGGAGTATATCCAGAAGTGCCATAGATGTAAATTGTTTTGCTGCTATGAATTGTAGTTCCTTGAGCGATTGTTCCACCAGTTCCATTCGGACCATTGAAATAATTACCATGTACTAAAGTTGGTAATGTATATCCTTCACAAATTGTAATATTTTGTAATTCGTCTACATTAAAAATACTCACAGCAAAACTTTGTTCGCTAAAACAATTTGGAGTTGTTCCAGTTTCTGCATAAACATATAATGTTTGTGATGTTGTAATTACATCTCCAGCATTTAGTTTAGTTCCGCCTTTGTTTGATTGTGTGTAATAGTCTCCAATTGGTAATGTAGGAAGTGTGTATGAATTACAAATATGTACATTGGCAATTGGCTCAACTACAGGGGTTGGAATTATAGTTACTGTAAAATGAGTTTCATCGGTACAGTTAATTCTTCCTGCAGATTCTATAAAAATATAGATAGTTTGACTAGAATGAATTACAGTACCAGCAGGAATCTGAACTCCACTTCCATATTGACCACCAGTTTGGGAGTAATATTTGTTGGTTCCAGTTAGTGTTGGTAGTGTGTAACTGTCACATAATGCAATATTTGGAGATTGATAGGCATCTGTTTTAAAAACATTTATTTGAAAACTTGTTTCTGCAATACAACCATTATTGTTAGCATATATATATACTAATTGTGATTCAGTTAAAACGGTGCCTCCAGCCATCATTGTTCCAGTTCCATTAGGACCGGTATAATAATTGCCTTGAGCTATGTTAGTTAAAGTGTATGAATGACAAGCATCAATAGTAGCACGAGAGTCAATTAATGGCATTTGATTTACCGTAATTGCTAAAGCTGCTTCATTTTCACAACCATTATTGTTATTCAAATAAATGTATAAGGTTTGGCTATTCGTTATTACATCTCCAGCATGAAGTAAACTTCCAGTTCCGCCTGAACCAGTATAATAATTTCCAACTTCGATTGCAGGTAAAATAAAATTATTACATCCAATTGAAACAGTAGGTAAAGGAATAACCGGTAAACTTATGGTTACTGTAAAGTTATAGTTTGCTGTACAATTTGATTCTGATGAAGTTGGAACATAAACATAAATTGTCTGCGTTGTATTAATATTGGTTCCATAAGGAATTGCAGTTCCAGTTCCATTCGGACTAGTAAAATAGCCACCAACATTTAATTGTGGAAGTGCATAATTAGCACATTCTGTTAAAGATGTTGGAAAAGTATCCAACCCAATTACAACTTGAAAACTTGAGTCACTTTTGCAAACACCATTTTCACCATGAATATATATAGTTCTGCTTGTTGAAATTGCGGTTCCTGCCGGAAGCTGATTTCCTGTTCCATTTTGACCGTCATAATAATTTCCGTAAGATAATGGTTGTAAAGTATAGGAACTACAATCGAAAACATTAGGTAATGTTGGCACATCTTGTGTTGGTATAATTATATAATTCGTTGGAGCATCAATAATACAAAATGGAGGTATTGGAGAAACAAAGTAAAAATATATAGTTTGACTTGTTGTTATAACAGTTCCACCAGGTAAATTCATTCCTGCTCCATTTGGTTCGGTATGATATTCTCCTTGCAAAAGATTAGGTAATTTATAGCTACCACAATAAGTATTGGTTGGAACTACAGCTTCGGGTTTAATTATGGTAACTTTAAAACTACTTTCATTAGGACAACCAGGAGTCGTATCACTAATGTTATAAATATAAACTCTTTGAGTTTCTGTAATTAAATCACCAGCAAACATAGGAGTTCCACCACCACCAGAAGCTGTAAAATAATTACCATATACTAATGGAGGTAATACATAATCAGTACAACTAATTACATCTAACATAATATCTACTAAAGGAATTGGTAATACTACTAAATTTCCAGATGTGATACTAAAGCAATTAATATCAGTTACTAATTGAACTCTAACATAGAAAACGGTATCTACGCCTGTTGTTATATTAGAAATAGGAAGTAAGCCAGCTGTTGCATTGGCTAAAGTTCTGTAATAATTTATTTTATATAGAGTATTTGAAAGCCCATTTAAGATACTTGATGATAATGTTAATAAATTAAAACTAGCTTTTCCGGTACGTCCAGCACATTTTAAAAAGTCTGCTGGTTGATTTATTACGGGCGGAGAAGCGGGTAATAATTGGAATGATTTTACTGTAAAACAACCTGTAAAGATGTTGTTTATTCTAACATAAATAGTTCTGTTCAATGGGCTTGAAAAACTTAAAGGTAAAGGACTACTGTTTGAATTCGCATCTGCTAATGAAGAAAAGTAGGCGACAGTTGTATTTATATCAAGACCATTTGTAACTATTGGAGTGTTGTATGATAAATCAAAATCATAGGTTGGTTGTTCTGATTCACATTTATAAATATTTTTTGGATTAGCAGTATTAAATACTGGATAGTATTCAACAACTATATCGTTAGTGGCTGTTTGACATGGAGAAGCAATATTTGTATAGGTTAATTGATATGTTGCCGCTTGACTAATAGTAATAGAAGGACCATTTTGACCTGCCATTATTACGCCGTCTTTTTTCCAAACAAATGTATATAAAGCAGCATCTAAATTACTATTTATAATTCTTGTTTGCCCAGCACATATTGCTCTATCGTTGCTAACTAACAAATCTCTACCTAAAACGTCTTGTCCTATATTAAAACTATTTGAAGAAAGAAAAATTGCCGAATCTGATTTGTAATCTCCTCTGTCTGCAATAACCAATTTTATTCTATAAGGCGTATTCGGAATTAAAACCGCAGAAGCATTCATTACTTTGGTTTGACCATTAAAATTGGTTGCTGAGCTTGCAGCATTTGAACCACCATTAAATGAACCAAAATATTCTGAGTTAACGGATGGACAAGTAGAATTATACGAATAATCTCTAATGGTTACAACAGATATCGGATCCGTTGTTCCTGGAACTACTGCAAGATTAGTTGTTACACCAGTATTCATATTTGTTAATAAAAATGCAAAAGCATCAGAAAATTGACATTGAAAATTTCCATATTCCTCGGAAGCAAATAAAAAGTCAAAATCAAAATTTGGTGATAACGGTACAAAATCAAATTCTAAAACTGTAGAGTTTGTAGAACTCATTGCGATTCCTGAAGCAGCTAATATAGCTTCCAAATCGGTATCTCCTGTCCATGAAGGAGAACCCGAAGATTGCATTGTTAAATTAGAACCAGCAGCATCGAATGCATTTCCAGTGCTTAAAATAACCCCACTACTCATAGGAAAATTTGGATTTGTGTTGTTAAAATAACCAATTCCATTACTAGAACCAAAGTTAGTTCCTGTCCTCCAAGTTATATTGCTTGCATTAATACACGAAGAATTAATCAATACATTATTGACTAATTGTGGCACCGTATGGGTGCTTGTATCAACTGTAATTGATTGAGATAATACTTTAACAGTTGAAAAAAGAACTAGTAGGAGTAATAATTTTTTCATAGGGCATTCGATTTTGAACAACAAAGATTATAATAAATACCGATATAATACAAATAAAATCGATGAATAACATTAGTAATGTTGTAAATAAAGTAAAAATCTTACAATTAGCGTAATTAAAATCTTATTATTCTTACCTTTATTAATACTCGATTTTTGATTCTCTATTTTCTAATTAAAATATATCTTTGCAGTCTTAAAATCATAGTAAAAATGACTCTACAAAAAATCTTATTTCCAGCAATTATTGAAGCCGTTCAAACACAATTTGATGTCACTATCGAAAAAATTGAATTTCAAGCTACTAGGAAAGATTTTGAAGGAGATATTACAATGGTTATTTTTCCGTTATTAAAAATTATTAAAGGAAATCCAGTTGAAATTGGAACCAAAATCGGGAACTATCTAGTAGAAAATGTAACCGAAGTTGAAAAATTTAATGTTGTTGCAGGATTTTTGAATATTGTAATTTCAAACGATTATTACATCAATTTTTTTAACAGAATTAAATCAAATGAACAATTTGGTTTTGTTGAAGTTTCTACAAATGAAAAAGCGGTTATGGTAGAATATTCGTCGCCAAACACCAACAAACCTTTGCATTTAGGACACGTTCGTAACAATTTATTAGGATATTCGGTTGCTGAAATCATTAAAGCATCTGGTAAAAAAGTATACAAAACCCAGATTATCAACGATAGAGGAATTCATATTTGTAAATCGATGTTGGCTTGGCAGAAATATGGTAATGGTGAGACTCCAGAAACTTCTGGTTTAAAAGGTGATAAATTGGTTGGAAATTTCTACGTGAAATTTGATCAAGAATATAAGTTGGAAATTGCCAATTTAATGGCTCAAGGAAAAACAGAAGAAGAAGCTAAAAAACAAGCACCGATTATCATAGAAGCCCAACAAATGCTATTAAATTGGGAATCAGGAAAACCAGAAGTTATCGAACTTTGGAAAACCATGAACCAATGGGTTTACGATGGTTTTGCGCAAACCTACAAAAGTTTAGGTGTTAACTTTGATAGTTATTATTATGAATCCAATACGTATTTATTAGGTAAAGAAGTCGTTCAATTTGGTTTAGAAAAAGGAATTTTTGAAAAAGATGCTGATGGTTCTGTTTGGATTGACCTAACTCCAGATGGTTTGGATAGAAAAATCGTGCTACGTTCAGATGGAACTGCAGTTTATATGACTCAAGATATTGGAACAGCAATCCAACGTGTGAAAGATTTTCCAGATGTTGGCGGAATGGTTTACACTGTCGGAAACGAACAAGATTACCACTTTAAAGTATTGTTTCTTATTCTGAAAAAATTAGGATTTGAATGGGCAGCTAGTCTATATCATTTATCTTATGGAATGGTAGAATTGCCTTCTGGAAAAATGAAATCTCGTGAAGGAACTGTTGTAGACGCAGATGATTTAATGCAAGAAATGACAACAACAGCACAATCAATTTCAGAAGCGTTGGGTAAATTAGAGGGCTATTCAGAAGACGAAAAAGCCAAATTGTACAAAACTATTGGACTTGGTGCATTGAAATATTATATGCTAAAAGTCGATCCAAAAAAATCAATGATGTTCAATCCAGAAGAATCAGTAGATTTTGCAGGAAATACTGGACCATTTATTCAATATACCTATGCTCGTATTCAATCAATCTTGCGCAAAGCAAATTTTGATACCATACAATCAGTAGCGGTTGATTTACATCCAAAAGAAAAAGAATTAATTAAGCAAATTGAACTTTTTCCAGAAATAATTCAAGATGCGGCTAAAAATCATAGTCCGGCATTGGTAGCCAATTATACTTATGATTTAGTTAAAGAATTCAATTCGTTTTATCAAAATGTATCCATTCTTGGTGAAGAGGATTTTAACAAAAAAGTATTTAGGGTGCAGCTATCTAAAAAAGTTGCAGACATCATCAAATCAGCTTTCCAACT
>CANCFZ010000098.1 GCA_947377425.1 Flavobacteriaceae bacterium | reverse complement strand
ATGGCAGAAGATGTTTAACAAAAGATTTAATGTGATGCTACTAAAAGTTCTAATTTAAAATTGATAAAGTTTTATTTCCCAACAAATTCATAAAAATCTAATTTTATTATTTCCCAGCTTTTACCAAGTAAACAAATTGGCTCAAAATCTGTATCGGCACTATCAAAATTAACTAATTGTTTTTTTATTTTATTAAAATCATCATTAAATGGATAACGTTTTTTGAATAAATCTATCATTTCTTTAAGACTCATTTTATCAAGGTAATAATGCAAATCCCAGAAATCTTTTTTTCTTCCACCACGCAAAATTACATCAAGCTTCATTGCAATTATTTCGTTCGAAGTTGCCATTCTTATGTTTTCAATAATTATTTGGTTTTCTATAAAGTCATCGGTGTAATATAAATCTATTTTAACACAGTCAGTTATTGAATTTCCTACTGTAAAATTTGTTCCAAAACTTACATTTTCCAGACTTCTTGAAACGCAAAATGGATATTTTATTTCTAAAAATGTTTTAATTGCTTTATAGTCAATAGAGCCGTATTCGGCATCAGTAAATAAATCAATATCAACCGACATTCTGTGTCCAAGTTGCAAACTCAAAGATGTTCCTCCAACTAATCTAAAAGGACTAAAAATATCTTCAGTTATAATATCTTGAAGTACGTTTTTCAGAATTGGAGCAACAGTATTCCAGTGTAAATTCTTCATCGTTTATGATTTACTATTTTTATTTTGTCAACTTCACTTTTTCCATAGAAACGAGTAATTTCTTCTAACTCTTTTTGATTTCCGTATTCAAGAATTCTTTTAATAATAGAAATCTTCATTAACTTCCAATCTATTTTATCAAATGTTGTATCCCAAAATGTGATTTTATTTAATTTAGTTAGATTAGGTTTGTAATTCTCATCTTTCTTAGATTGTTTAATATCGTAAAAAACCTGTAAAGTCATTAAAAAACCTTCTTCAAATCCTAACTTATCTTCAATTTTCAAAGACAAATCAACATTCATATTTCGGCTTCCTTTTATTATAGAACCCAAAGTTTGCGGATATTCGTCAATAGAAAGCGCAAATTGTCTTTTACTGATGTTTCTTTTCAGCAATTCACGTTCAATTATTTTTCCAGGATGGACTCCTTTTAGTATATCAAGTTTCGATTTCATATAACAAATGTAAACAAATTTGTTTATATAAATTTAATTTTAAAACGAATTCTATTTTCAAAAAACGCATCAATTCTAATATATTTAAAAAAAACTTCTACTTTTGCCCCACAAACAAAAAAGTAAATGGCAAAGAATTTAGTAATAGTAGAGTCACCAGCAAAAGCAAAAACCATCGAGAAATTTCTTGGCGCAGATTACCAAGTAGAATCGAGTTATGGTCACATTGCCGATTTGCCTTCCAAAGAAATAGGAGTAGATGTCGAAAACGGATTCAAACCCAAATACGAAGTTTCAGCCGATAAAAAAGCACTGGTTACCAAACTTAAAGGATTAGCAAAAAAAGCCGATATGGTTTGGCTAGCTTCCGATGAGGATCGCGAAGGAGAAGCTATTTCTTGGCATTTATCAGAAGAGTTAAATTTGGATAAAAACAAAACCAAACGAATTGTTTTTCACGAAATTACCAAAACTGCTATTCTAAAAGCAATTGATAATCCAAGAGAAATAGATTACAATTTAGTAAACGCACAACAAGCCCGAAGAGTTTTAGATAGATTAGTTGGTTATGAATTATCGCCAGTTTTATGGAGAAAAATCAAAGGCGGACTTTCTGCAGGACGTGTTCAATCGGTTTCTGTAAGATTAATTGTTGAAAGAGAAAGAGAAATTCAAAACTTTAAAGCGCTTGCAAGTTATTCGGTTGTTGCCGAGTTTGTTAACGAAGCAGGACGAGCTTTTAAAGCCAAATTGCCAAAGAATTTTAATACAAAAAAAGAAGCCGAAGATTTTTTAGCTAAAAATATTGGGTCAAATTATAAGGTAGCCGATTTAGAAACTAAACCTACCAAGAAATTTCCAGCTGGACCATTTACAACGTCAACTTTACAACAAGAAGCAGCACGTAAATTATACCTTCCAGTAGGAATCACAATGCAATTGGCACAACGATTATACGAAGCTGGACTTATAACTTATATGAGAACCGATAGTGTAAATCTTTCCAAAGATGCGATGGAAGCTGCTCAAGCCGAAATCATAAAATCGTATGGAAAAGAGTTTTCTAAACCAAGAACATTTGTAAATAAAAGCAAAGGCGCACAAGAAGCACACGAAGCAATTCGTCCTACAGATATGTCGCGTCACACAGTGAATATTGATAGAGATCAAGCACGATTATATGATTTAATCTGGAAAAGAACATTGGCTTCTCAAATGAGTGATGCCGAATTAGAACGTACCAACGTTAAAATTGAAGCCAATAATCATCAAGAAGTTTTTACCGCATCTGGTGAAGTTATCAAGTTTGAAGGTTTCCTAAAAGTATATTTAGAAGGAAATGACGATGATGATGACGAGCAAGAAGGAATGTTACCAGCAATGAAAGTCAATGAAAAATTGATTAACAATTACATTACGGCAACCGAAAGATATTCACGTCCGCCAAGTCGTTATACCGAAGCTGCGTTGGTAAAAAAACTGGAAGAATTAGGAATTGGTCGTCCGTCAACGTATGCGCCAACTATTTCAACTATCATCAACCGAAGTTATGTTGAAAAAGGAACACTTGAAGGTCAGGAACGAAAATATACACAATTGACGTTGCAATCTGGTAAAGTTTCGGATACAATTTTAAAAGAAAATACAGGTTCAGATAAAGGAAAATTAGTTCCGACTGATATCGGAAATATTGTAACCGATTTCTTGGTTAAGAATTTTGACGCGATTTTAGATTATAATTTCACTGCTAAAGTCGAACAAGATTTTGACGAAATTGCAGAAGGAAACATCAATTGGACAACCATGATGCAGGAGTTCTATGATAAATTCCATCCCAATGTAAAAGATGTTGAAGCCAATGCCGATAGAGAAAGTGGCGAACGCATTTTAGGAAAACATCCAGAATCGGGTAAGACGGTTTTGGTTCGTTTAGGTAAATTTGGTGCTATGGCTCAAATTGGAGATATTGATGATGAAGAAAAGAAATTTGCAAGTTTGCGCCCAGAACAAAATATGGGAAATATTACTTTGGAAGAAGCATTGAATTTGTTTTTACTTCCAAAAGCATTAGGAGAATACAAAGGTGAAGAAGTTGAAGTTAGTCTTGGACGTTTTGGACCATTTATTAGATTCGGAAAAGTGTTTGTTTCACTTCCAAAAGGAGAAGAACCATTGAATGTAGATTTAGAAAGAGCTAAAGTTTTAATCGATGAAAAAACCCAAGCCGATGCGCCAATTGCAGTTTATAAAGGCGAGGGTGTTCAAAAAGGAACAGGAAGATTTGGACCATTTATAAAATGGAATAGTATTTTTATCAATGTTTCTAAAAAATATAATTTTGATAATTTATCGCAACAAGATATTGAAGAATTAATTGAAGACAAACTTCAGAAGAATATTGATAAAGTAATTCACAACTGGGAAGCAGAAGGAATTTTGGTTCAAAAAGCACGTTGGGGAAGAAGCGAGATTACCAAGGGTAAAATCAAAATTGAATTGAGCAAAGATGTTGATGCAACTAAATTAACATTAGCCGAAGTTCAAGCAATGATTGAAAAGAAATCTCCTGCAAAGAAAACCGCGGCAAAAAAAGCGCCTGCTAAAAAACCAGTTGCCAAAAAAGCAACAGCAAAAAAGAAATAATAAATGGAATTTGATTTTCTGGCACCATTAGACACCAATTTAATAATCGACATCAAACGATTGTCTTCGCAGCATTTGTCAAGTAAGGTTGTGTTTCATACGGAACACGATTTTCCGGATATGTCGAAAGTTTCTATAGCTATTGTCGGTGTTTTAGAAAACCGTGGAGGAGTTGATGAAACTAATGATATAGATTTATCGTATATAAGAAAACAGTTGTATGGTCTTTTTCCTGGAAATTGGAGCCAAACAATAGCAGATTTAGGAGATATTTTAGCTGGAAATTCTCCAGAAGACACTTATTTTGCGGTTCAAAAAGTAGTTTCAAGATTAATAAAAAATAAAATAATACCAATAATTATTGGCGGTTCTCAAGATTTAACTTATGCGCTTTATCGCGGATATGATGATTTAGAACAAATGGTGAATTTGGTTTCAATTGACTCAAAATTTGATTTTGGAAAAGAAGATGGGACTGTTGCTGCCGAATCGTTTCTGTCAAGAATAATTGTAGACGAACCAAATAATCTTTTTAATTATAGTAATATTGGATTTCAAACGTATTATAATTCACAAGAAGAGATAGATTTAGTCGAAAAATTATTCTTTGACGCTTATCGATTGGGTGATGTTTGTAATACTATTTCAATTGCAGAACCCGTTTTTAGAGATGCAGATTTAGTGAGTTTGGATTTGAATTCGGTTAAATCATCCGATTCTGGAAATTTTACTAATTTTCAACCCAATGGATTTAATGGAAAAGAAATATGTGCCTTATCAAGATATGCCGGAATAAGCGATAAAGTGTCTTGTTTAGGAATTTTTAATCAAAATGGCTCCAAACAAGAAGCTGTTTTGATTTCACAAATTATTTGGTATTTTATTGAAGGCATACATTATCGTTCTAATGAGTTTCCATTTGGTAGTAAAGAGAATTATATTAAATATACCGTTCCGTTTGAGGATGAAGATATTGTATTCTTTAAGAGCAATAAAACCGATAGATGGTGGATAGAAATACCTTTTTTTACGAATTCAAACAATAAATTAAAAAAGAATACGTTATTACCATGTACGCATGACGATTATTTGGCAGCTTGCAATCAAGAATTTCCCGAGCGATGGTGGAAGGCACAGCGAAAAAGCATTTTATAAAGACTTTTAGTCAATAAAAATCTTATAAATACTAAATCACTTAGTTTTGTAGGAGTAAAAATACAAATAAATACAGAAACAGCAAATAAACGTAATATTTTGCATTTTATCGATGAAATTGTTTTGATGGAAAATATATAATTGTATTTTTGGTCAAGAAATGAAAATTTTAAGATATAATTAATTGTTTTTTTCAAAAATAATAGATAGGTTTACGCCCTTAAAAAAAGAATACATAATTAACCCAAATTTATATGAAGAAGTTCATTGCATTTGCATCTGTTTTAACTCTATTAGTGAGCTGTGGTAAGTCTAACGACAAAGGCGAATTAGTTGGAGTCAAAGGAAAAAAATGGCACCCAGAGAAACCATTCGGAATGACATTAGTTCCTGGTGGCGCTTATATTATGGGTAAATCAGATGATGATTTAGCTAATGTACAAGATGCTCCAACAAAAACAGTAACTGTAAGATCATTCTATATGGATGAAACGGAGATTACTAATAGTGAGTACCGTCAATTCGTTGAATGGGTTAAAGATTCTATTATTAGGGTTCGTTTAGCTACTCTTGCTGATGAAACTGGTACTAAACCAGGAGCTGGAAAAAGCGGTAAAGGTGGTGGAAGCATTGGCGATTTTGCTTTTGCTGACCAAGATCCTGCTAAAATGACTCCGTATGACAAATATATGTATGAAAATTACTATAGTGTAGGAACTACCGAAGATCCTTATGCTGGTAGGAAATTGAACAGAAAAGTAAAATTAATTACTGATACATCAAAATATCCAGATGAATATTATACAGAAGTAATGGATACTATGTATATTCCAGTTGCTGAATCGTTCAATGGTTTAAGAACTATAGATGTTAATAAATTAAAATTCAGATATTCTTGGATGGATATTCAAGCTGCGGCTAAAGCTAAAGTTGGTAAAAGAAGCAAATTTATCAAAAATGAGCAAACACCAGTTTATCCTGATACAACGGTTTGGATTAAAGATTTTGCTTATTCGTATAATGAACCAATGCATAATGATTATTTCTGGCACCAAGCTTATGGAGAATATCCTGTAGTTGGAGTTAACTGGAAACAAGCAAAAGCATTTTGTGCATGGAGAACATTAAACAAAAATATTTACGTTAAAAAGAAAAAAGGTAGAGATTTAATAAACTCTTTCCGTTTGCCTACAGAAGCTGAGTGGGAATATGCCGCTCGTGGAGGTTTACAATCAGGAAACTATCCTTGGGGAGGTCCTTACACTAAAAATGATAGAGGTTGTTTTATGGCTAACTTCAAACCAAGTAGAGGAGATTATGCAGCTGACCAGTCTTTGTATACTGTAGAAGCTAAATCATACCAACCTAATGGTTACAATCTTTACAACATGTCTGGTAACGTGTCAGAATGGACAGATTCATCTTATGATCCATCGGCTTATGAATATGTTTCAACAATGAATCCAAATGTTCCAGATACTTCTAACAAACGTAAAGTTGTAAGAGGAGGTTCTTGGAAAGACGTTTCTTACTTCTTGCAAGTTGGAACAAGAGATTTCGAATATCAAGATACTGCAAGAAGTTATATTGGCTTTAGAACAGTTCAAGATTATATGGGAACTCAAACAACAGGTAAAAAACCTGGAAAATTCTAATAGTGTATATTAACTAACTTAAATATAAATTAAACTTAACTAACTAAAATTATTATTATTATGGCATTGATTCCTAAAAGAGTTATGAATTTCACCTACGGTATGGGTGCGGCAGTTGTAATCGTTGGAGCATTATTCAAAATCCAACACTGGCCTTATGCTAGTGCATTATTAATTATCGGTTTATTAACAGAAGCATTCATCTTTGCACTTTCTGCTTTTGAACCAGCTGATAAAGAATTAGATTGGTCTTTAGTATATCCAGAATTAGCTGGAGGTGAAGCAAAACAAAAATCAGCGAAAAAAGAAGATCCAAAAGACGCTCAAGGTTTATTATCTCAAAAATTAGATGCAATGTTGAAAGAAGCTAAAATTGACGGTGAGTTAATGTCTAGCTTAGGAAACAGTATCAAAAACTTTGAAGGTGCTGCCAAATCTATATCTCCAACTGTTGATGCTATGGCAGGACAAAAGAAATATGCAGAAGAAATGGGTAAAGCTGCAACTCAAATGGAAGCTTTGAATGGTTTATACCAAGCTCAATTACAAAGCGCTGAAAGAAATGCACAAATCAATAACGAAGTTGCTGAAAACAACCTAAAATTAAAAGACCAAATGCAGTCTTTAACTTCTAACTTATCTACATTAAACAATGTATATGGTGGAATGCTTTCTGCAATGAGCAATAAAGGATAATTAGTTTCAAACTAAATTTATTATTAAACAAAATTTTAAACTAAACTAATTAGAAAAAATGGCAGGAGGAAAATTAACCCCTAGACAGAAGATGATTAACCTGATGTATCTGGTTTTCATCGCTATGTTGGCATTAAACATGTCAAAAGAAGTATTATCGGCATTTGGATTAATGAATGAAAAATTTGATAGTGCAAATATGGCCTCAAGTGCTACTAACAAACAGATGTTGGAAAGTATTGAGAAAAAAGCCGAAGAATCAAAAGGTGATTTTATTGCGGCAGCTGTAACAGCACACAAAGTTGAAAAAGTTTCTAAAACTTTTTATGATTTTGTTGAGTCTTTAAAGGCTGATGCAAAAGAAGGAGTTGTAGTTGATGAGAAAACAGGTAAATTGCCTTATGAGGCAATGGATAAAGGTCCTCACATCGATGAGAAATGGTTTAAAGGTGATAATTATTCAGCAAAAGGTAATTCTATTATTGAGGCTATGAATAAATATGTAGCAGACATGAAGGCTTCAACTGCTGGACAGTCAAAGCTTAATGGGATTATAAAGGAAATTGAATCAAAATTTAATACTCAAGACATTACCGATGGTGAAGGAGTAAAGAAAAAATATCTTTCTTATCATTTTGAACATTTCCCAGCAATTGCATCTTTAGCAAAGTTGACTGCATGGCAGAATGATATTAAAAAAGCTGAGGCTGATGTTTACAGTGCAGCTCTAGGTAAAGCTGCTGTGAGTGAAGCATCTTATAGTAAATTTGAAGCTATAGTTGTTCTTGATAAAAATGCATATTTTCAAGGCGAAAAAGTAACTGGTAAAGTTGTTCTTGGTAAATATGATCCAAATGCACAATTTAGTGGTTTTCAAGGGCCAGGTCGATTAGAGAATGGTCAAGCTATAATTTCAACTACTGCTGGTGCAGTTGGTGAACAAAATTTAGGCGGTTCTTTTAATTTTATGGAGAATGGTAAGCCTATTAAATTACCTTTCAAAGGTACTTATGTAGTCGTTCCTCGTCCAAATTCAGCTAATATAGCTGCTGATAAAATGAATGTTGTTTATAGAGGTTTACCTAATCCAATGACTATTTCATTTGCGGGTATTTCAGATAATAATGTGCATGCTTCTGCACCAGGATTAACCCCATCAGGTTCTAATGGTAAGTACAATTTGAATCCTTCTTCAGGAGAAAGCGTTACTGTTTCTGTAACTGGTAAAATGTCAGATGGCAAAACTGTTTCTGACAGTAAAGTGTTTAGAATCAAAGGTATTCCTGCTCCACAAGCTGCAATTGGTGGTACTATTAATAGTC
>CANCFZ010000097.1 GCA_947377425.1 Flavobacteriaceae bacterium | reverse complement strand
TTGGAGCTTCTGCAATCGTTGGACTTTTCTTTCCAACTGGAGTAAATAATACTGCCATAATGTTTACACTTTTTACTAATTATAACAAATATAACTAAATCTACTGATATAAATACAAAACGACCGCAGTCCTTTTTAAAAATGAACGTGGTCAAATTAGAAAATGACTGTGGTCAATTATATAAATTACCGTGGTCGTTTTTGTCAAAGCTTTTGAACTGCTTTACTTTTCATAAGTAGTTGTTATGATAAAACTAATTAAATAAACAAATTGATAGTACGTAAAATCTTTTTTATTAGGATTAAGCCATTTTTTCTGAGTAACTTTAGGTTATTAATTTCTTATTATGATTGAAGTAACTAAAACGTATATTTTAGAATTGTATAAACCCAGTTGCTCAAAGGAGACATTTGCAGAGCTTTTCATAGGAACTCATGGAGCTGGTAAGGATTTCTTTTTTGGGAAGGAAAGGTCTATTTAAGATTTTCTATTTTACAGGTTTACCATTTTCATCAATCACGATTTCTTTTCCAGCAAGAATGACTTTTGCTGTGAGTTTGTTGTTAGTATCATAATTGAAATTGGTTGGTTTTTCATAATAAAAATGCGTGATTTCTTTTCCAGACGAATTGATGTAACCGTATCCAAAATCAATTTTGGCAATGCAAAAGCCGTTTCGATAGCTGTAAATTTCATCATATTTTATAGGCGTAATTTCATTGCCTTCTTTGTTAATAATGCCATATTTATCTCTAATTTGTACACTGAAAAACCCGTAATCAAGCGATTGGATTTTATCATATATAAATGAAGCAATAAGCTTATTATTTTCATCAAGCAAACCTACTTTTCTATTGTTTTTATCATTTGAGTCAATAAGTGTAGCTACAATTTTGTTACTATCAACAAAGTATAAATAGTCATATTTACAAGGAATTACAACAATTCCTTTGTCAGTTATAACGCCATATTTCTTGTCTTTTATTAGCGTACCCAATTCGTTTTTAGATGTTTCCCAAAAAGAGTCATATTCACAGGGTAGCACTACTTTATTATTCAAATCAATCAAACCATATTTAGAGCCTTTTTTAACTGTTAATAGCGCATTTTTCCAATCATAAACTAAGTCGTAATCACTGCCAATTTCTTTAAAATTCAAATCTAAAATATAGGGTTTGTTAGCATCAGTAAAGGCATTGGTTCGGTAATATTTTTGATACGGATTTTGAGGCATTTCTCCATATTTGAATACTGAAATTTCATTTCCTTTTTTATCAATAGCTCCACAACCATAGGTTTTGCAAGCCCAATAGTTTCCTGAAGGGTTGTAGTTCTCAATAATATCTTCAAGATTTCTATAAACAGGTTGCGTTTTTAGTTTAAAATGAGCATCGATAATTCCGTAAAAAATGTTGGATTTATCTTGATTTTCAATTGCAACTTTACTGTAAAGATAAAAGTCATTTTTATAAAGTAAATCAGAATATAGTGGTGCTAAAAGTGTTTCTTCTTTGTAATTCAGTAATCCAAATTGGTTTGATTTTTTTATTCGTAACACATTTTCTTTCAACGGAAGTAGTTCTTCATATTTTGGTTGAATTGTAATTTTGTTGTTTTTAAAACCCCATTTTCCGTTGCTTTGCATGGTATAAATGCTAATCGCCTCGGTTTCATTATCTCTAAATCCATACATTGTAGTGTAAGAATTCATTTTATAATTGTAATTATACGATTGTATGCCATCATAAATAACTTCTAAAACCGGAGTTCCTAGAGTGTCAATTACACCAGCTTTATTGTTTTCGGTAACATAATAACGGTATTTTCCGTAAGATGGATAATTGGATTTGGCTTCATACTTGGAAGTTATTTTCCCCAAATGCGTCAAAGTCAGTGTGGGTTTGTCACAAGCACTAAAATCGGATGCATTGAAAGGAGCTCTTCTAAGATTGTATTGATGTAAAAGTTCTCCTTTTTCATTTCTTAAAATGATAGTATTATGACCATAATTTCTTGGTCGAATACTATTTATAGGTCTAATGTTATCTTCAAAATCAACTCTGGCTTTTTCATAATTATTATAATCGATTTCAATCATTTGAATACCATTATAAAACTTGTAGTAGATGGTATTTGGACCTTTCTTTTCTGCGTCAAAAACCATTTGAGGTAGGATAAATTGACTCATTGATTTCATGCAAATCAAGAGCGAAAGGAAGATAAATAAAGATACTTTTTTATTCATTACGTTACCATAGGAACGGTGAAACTATAAATAATATTCTATAAATCAGTCGACTTTAACAGGATATTAATTTATTGATAAGGCACAACATAAGGTTGCCCAATTTGAAAATCGTGAAACTCAATGTTAGAGTTTTGAAAAGCATTGGTTTTAATGATGTTGCTGCCATCAATTGGCAACGAAGGATAATAAGAAAACGAAAGTTGAAAGCTACTAAAGACCAAATATTTATTGTTTACCAAAACACCAATTCCAATTTGGGAATACATTTTATTATTTAAAAATTTGTAGTTTCCATCATCCAAAAATCCAACAGTAAAGTTCATAAAAGGACTAAAGTTAAACCCATACCAGTTTTTTTGGTTGTAAGATTGGGTTTGAAAAGTGGTTAAGAATTTTTTAGTTCCCACAAGCGGCGAACTGTTAAATCCGGGTATTCCGTTTACGTCAATTAAATTCAATCGGTCTTTTGGCGTGTTCAATCGGTTGGCACCAATAACCAAAACTGGTTTTATAAATTGACGGAAATTCCAACTTCCAATAGGAAATAAATTGGTAAAATAGTTGGCTTCAATTTTAATTGTCGTTTGCTCGGTTTTGTTATTATTAAAAAAGCTACCATATTCAAAGTTTCCCTGCAAGTAGCCAAAATCAAAGTAATCGCCATAAGAAAAACGACTACCAAAATAAGCTCTTGTTAGATTGTTTTTGTTTTCGGCACCACCCGTTATCGAGAATACTTTTCCGTAAGGAACGTCTTCAATAATACCAAATCGAAAAAGGTATTTATCTTGATAAAACCGCTGGCTGGATATTCCAATAGTTCCTAAAACCGCTTTAGACGAACTATAGAAATGAAGTGGGTCGTAGTTAATATCTGGTTTTTCAAGAAACGTTGAACTGGTATATCCAGTAGAAAATACTAAGTGCGTACCTCTAGCAAACTCAGTTCGATTTCCGAAAACAGTAAAAGCATGAGCACCCCAAAAAGCATACGTTTTGTTTTTAAAGTTTTGCATTGATAGCACTGCATTTGAATCGGGTAGTGGTTGTGCAAACGATTTGTAATCATAACTCATTCCGCCAGCCCAATGGGTATAAGTAGAGTAAAACGGACGATCAATTTTGATAGCTTTATAAGTATTATTATTCAAATCAGTTCTAGACGAAACGGATGTATTGATGAACGTATTTTTGAAATTAGGAATGGTATACTTAGAATCGTAACCAAAAGTAGTGACAGTACTGTTGTTAAAGCTTTTGATGTAGTTCAGTTCTAGTTCATGCCCGAGTCCAAAAAAATTGCGTTCGGTTAAATCAAGATTGGCTTTAGAACTAGAAAAAGCACCTGTAGGAATGACACTCCAAGTATCTAAAACTCGGATAGAAATATCTACAGAATCTTTACAATTTTCAATAGGAACAGGTTTGATTATAACACTCCCAACGTAGCGTTGACTTCTAATTAAACGCTCCGATTCTTTTACAATTAAAGAATCCAATTCATCATATTTTTTAAAAAGTAATAAATTTCGAATGGTCCAATTTTTAGTTTTAATATGTAAAAAGTTACCTATTTGTTCAAATTTATTATTGGGTTGTTCTTGTTCTTCTATAGCCGAAAAGCCAAAAGGATCTAATGTTTCAATATTTATTTTTCTAATAATTCGGCAACTGTATTTGTCAAATGATTTTTGAATAGGAGAGATGCTTTTTTGCTTTTGTTTAGGTTTTTTAGCTACTAAAAAAGATTCTCTACTTCGAAACATCAGTTTATGAACGAATTTAAAAAACTTTTTATCCTCTGAATAAGCATCAATTTTCTTATAAACCGTATCCGATTTAGTAGGTACAAGCTTCTGAGCCGTCAAAAATTGACAACTGAAAAGAAAAAAGATAAAACAAATAGGAAAGCGCAAATTTTAGATATATTTTGTAAACAACTAAAGATACAGATTTTAAAAATATAAAACTCAATGTTTACCATTTTTGAATAAAAAAATCCTCAAATATTTAAAAATGAGGATTAAATTTTATTTTTTAACTAAACACTAGCTCTTCTGTTCTTTATTAAAGTAAACCAAATAGTAATACATTTGTTTTTCTTCGTCCCAACCTTTTTCTACAAATTTTTCTGCACTTTCAGGATTAATGAAATCTAATTTTATTTGAATATGAGTATCTAAATTGATAACGTTTTTGATTGATTTACGTGCATCAGTTACGGCTGCATTAGCAATTGGGAATGAGGTTACGTCTTCAATACTGTATTTTTCACCTCTATCGGCTTTGTAGCTTTTAAATTCTGGAATCAAATCTGGATTATCCATAACTTCGTTCAAGAAAGCAGTTTCTTCAAAGTTGTCGTTTTTGGCAAAGTGATTTACCGCACGATTCATAAACATTACTTCTTGCTTTTTATCTTCGGCTGGAAAAACTACTTCTTTAGCAAACTCTTGACAAAATTTTAAATACTTTTTAGTCATGAAATTCTCATCCTGAAAAGCATCTACCGATAGAAAATGTTCCAACCAATATTTGGCATCATAGCGGTTGCTGTCAATAGTTAAGATTTTATAGCCTTCTTCTTTTTTGTGATTGAAGATCAAACAACCTTTGTCTAATTTGTTTAGGTTAATTCCTTCTTGAAGAATCATTTCTAAATTGCTGTTTTTTTCTTCAAATTGAAGGAAATCGGTGCGCAACTCACTTTTGAAAACACCAATAGCATCTACCACATTATTGTCAATGGAAACATTGGTTAAGTAAGTTACATATACTTCTCCATTCTTAATATGTGGATGATTGGATTGTTCAAAAAGATGGTTTGTGATTTTTTTAGAAACCTCATGCACCGAACTTGGATTAGTGAAGATTTCAGTAGCCAATTTAAACATATCGTTGTATTCTAAATCAACTTCATGTGCAAATTGGAAGTAGTTTTCTTCTTTCTCACGAAACGATTTAAAGAAATATTCCTTCAATAAAGGAACGATTTCGTCGTTCAATCCATATTGATTTTCGGATAGAAAAATGGCTTCGTTGCGGCTTTTATTACCAACTCTGTGGATGGATAACGTTTCTATGTGGGTGTTGAATAAATTAATCATAATTTTTTAGGCTCTAAGGAGCTAAGTTTCTTAGTTACTGAGGTTTTATTTTCGTTCTTTAATTTTGTTTATGAAGGAAACTAACATTCTTTCTATTTCTCGACTGTCTTCATAAAGGTTATTAAATTCGTCGTCTGTTAAATATTCTATATTTTTTGCGATTTCTAATTGAGTTTGTAATTCAAATAAAGAACCAATTGAAATATTCAGAAATCGCAAGTATTCTTTATTACTTTCTCTTCCATGTCCTTCTGCAATATTACTAGGAATAGAAATGGAGCATCTTCTAATTTGTGAAGTCAATCCGAAGATTTCTTCTTTTGGAAATTTTTTGGTAGAATTGTAGGTTTTTGTTACTAAATTCATGGCTTTTTGCCAGATGATAAGTTTTCTAAAGTTGCTCTTGGCTTATATATTTTTAAATTTTAACAAATATATAAAAAAACCTAAGCATCTTTAATTCCTAGTAGCTAAGAACCTTGTTTTCTAATTCCAATTCTCCTCAAAACCATAGTCCTCAAAACTATCGTCTCCGCTGAACATGTCAAGATCTTCTTCGTCTAAATCGTCTTCAAATTCGTTGTAGCTTTCTTCTTCTTCAAAATCGGCAACAAAATGTTTTTCCATTGCTTCTGCTGGCATTTCACCGTGAGAAAATAATAGATTTGGATATACCATTCCAATTTCTACAGCATCTTCAACTGCTGCTAATTCTACTAAAAATGTCCACATATTAATGAAATCATAAACGTAGATTATTTTAGTGTTTTCAGTATCTAATATATCGGCTAATTGGTAATCGCTCATTATTTTGTTTTCACCAGGAACGTCACCTGAGTCAAACATTGGAATTTCATCTTCTTGATTCCAAGTGTCGTCACACGTATAAAATGATGCTACTTCTAATCCGTCAAAGCCAAAAGCATTTACTATTGCATTGTGTAAGTCTTCTAAAGTATCGTCTTCTAGTATAGCAATATCTCTGAAAATATCTTCTTCGGCATCGAGAATTACTCTGAATTTGTAAACCATGATTCTAATTTTTTTGAAAGGTCAAAGGTAAAATATAAATTAGAAAAACGAATTATGAAATGCGAATTGTTGATAAGATTTTGTTTTCAAAAAAAATGATTCTTGTGTACTGAAAAATGAATTTGTATTTTTGAAAACATTAAGAAGAAACTATGAAAATTGTTATATCGCCAGCCAAATCGCTAGATTTCGAAAGTTTATTGCCAACAAAATTGTATTCAGAATATGGTTTTGTAAAACAATCGATAGCTATAGACAAAGTTTTGAAAAAGAAAAAACCGAAGCAATTAATGGCATTAATGTCGATTTCAGATAAATTGGCTGATTTAAATTGGCAGCGCAATCAAGAACGAAATGTAGCCGAAATTACTATTGAAAATGCACGACCTGCAATTTATGCTTTTAATGGCGATGTTTATATTGGTTTGGATGCCTATTCTTTAGCTGAAGAGAAAATAAATGTTATACAAAACAAACTCCGAATTCTATCTGGATTATATGGTTTGTTGAAACCACTTGATTTAATGCAACCGTATCGTTTGGAAATGGGAACCAAATTACCAATCGGAAAAAATAAAAACCTTTATGAATTTTGGAAAACAACTATTACTAAAGATTTAAATTCACAATTGGAAAAAGACGAATTATTTGTGAATTTAGCCAGTACCGAATATTTTGATGCCGTTGATGTAAAAAAATTGAAAGTTCCAGTAATCACACCAGAATTCAAAGATTACAAAGATGGAAAACTGAAAATGATAAGTTTCTTTGCCAAAAAAGCGAGAGGAATGATGGTGCGTTACATCATTGACACCAATGCAGAAACTATTGAAGATTTAAAAGGATTCAATTATGAAGGTTATGCTTTCGATGCTAATTTAAGTAAAGGAAATAAGTTGGTTTTTACCAGATAAAAAAACTCCGAAGTATATAACTCCAGAGCTTTTCAACCAACATTTATTTAACCAAATTTTTAATGCATTGCATCTGCAGGATTTATTTTTGTTTTGCCTTTTTTTATCAAAAGAATGATAGGAATACAGAACAAAAACAACAATCCTAAATACATAAATATATCCATATACGACATGACGGTACTTTGTTTTAATATTGAATATTCCAATACTTGGTAGGCTTTTTTTAATGCTTCATTAGAACTAAAACCTTTTGACATAAAGCCTCTTTGTAATGTTATAATTCGTTGTTGCACTTCTATTCGGCTTCCATCAAGATGCGGAATCAAATCTACACGGTGTTTTTGAGTCAATCGAGTGATGTAAGTTGTGATGATTGCAATTCCGAACGATCCACCAAGTTGACGCATCATTCCTGTAAAAGCTGCTCCTTCGCCAATATTTTTACCTTTTAAAGTTGAAAGTGATAATGTTGTAATAGGAACGAATAATAATCCTAAACCAATTCCTCTTAAGATTAACGGCCAAAAAAAGTGTTCAACACCGGTGTCTGGCGTCATAACATTGTGCATCCAAAAAGTAAATAGAAAAAATACAAGAAATCCACCTGCAACCATATAACCTTGTGGTACACCTTTTTGAATCATTTTACCTATAAAAGGCATCATGATAGCTGTTGTTATCGAACCCGGAATTAATAACAATCCAGCATCGGTAGCAGTCCAGCCAAGTATTGATTGAGTGTAAATTGGAATTACAAGCGTTGAACCATACAACCCGAATCCCATGATGAATGACATTAGTATTCCGATTCGTAAATTTCCATCTTTCAATACACTTAAGTTTACAATTGGATGTTTATAAGTCATTTCTCTCCAAATAAAAGCCAATAATCCAAAAACGGACACTATACTTAAAGCAATAATCAAATCGTTATTAAACCAATCGTCTTGCTGACCGTGTTCCAAGACAAATTGTAACGAACCAATAAAACAAATTAGAAATAAAATTCCCAACCAATCGACTTGATTGACTTTTAATTTTTCACCGTATTTTGGACTTTTCACAAAAGTTAAGGTCAAAATTGTGGCGATAATTCCGATTGGAATATTGATATAAAAAATGAATGGCCATGAAGCATGATCTACAATATAACCACCTAATGGCGGACCCAAAGTTGGACCAACAATAACTCCCATACCATAAATTGCTTGTGCCATTCCACGTTTAGCAGCAGGATAACTTTCGGTAATAATAGTTTGAGCGGTAACTAATAAAGCACCACCACCAAGACCTTGAATAAATCTAAAGGCTACTAATTCCCAAATATTGGTTGCGTTTCCACAAAGAAATGAAGCAGTAGTAAATATGATAATTGAAACC
>CANCFZ010000096.1 GCA_947377425.1 Flavobacteriaceae bacterium | reverse complement strand
TACACCATTAAGTTATTCTGTTTTAGCATTGTCAAATAGTATAAAAATTATTAATGGTAATGAAAAAGCTGATATATTAAATATTTCATTGCAAGGATCTAATAAAGATAAATCTGAGGCAATTATTAATGACATTATTAAGCAGTATGATTTTGACGGAATAAGTGATAGAAAATTGATTTCTAAAAGAACTATTGAATTTGTTAATAATCGTTTTAAAACAATTGTAAAAGATTTAGATTCTATAGAAACCAAAAAAGCCAATTACAAGAAAAACAATGAATTGACATTCATTGAGTCTGACGCTACAGCAGTTACAGAAGAAAAAGGTGTGGCAAAGGCAGATGTGTTTCAAGCAGAAACTCAAATTGCTTTAACTAAAATATTAGATCAAACTATAAAATCTGATAAAAAATATAGTTTAATACCTAATAATATTGGAGTTCAAAACACGAATGTAAATGAATTAATTAACGGATATAATGCAATAGTTTTAGAACGTGATAGGTTTTTAGTTAGTGCTGGTTTAAATCACCCAGGATTAAAAGTAATCAATAATAAGTTATTAGATATACAAAATAATATTTTACAATCTATAAAAGCGTATCAACAAGAATTGGTAATTTCTTTATCTAGAAATAACTATATTAAAAAAGCAACTGTAGATAAGTTTAGCGCAATTCCTTATGATGAAAAAATATTAAATGGTATTGAGCGTCAACGTAATATTAAAGAAACTCTTTATATTTTACTTTTGCAAAAAAGAGAAGAGGCAGCGGTTAACTTAGCAATTACATCTTCTTCTATAAAAGTAATAGATTTTGCTTTAACAGATTCAAATCCTGTACTACCTGTTAAAAATACATTTTATATGGGGTCAATAATTTTAGGATTATTAATACCATTTTTAATTTTGTATATCATCTTTCTTTTAGATGATAAATTACATACTAAAGAAGATGTATTAAGATACACAAAAAATAAAATTATCATAGCAGAAATCCCTCATATTGAATCTATAGAAAGATTAACTAGTGCAAATGATAGATCGTTACTTGGTGAGTCATTCAGAATATTAAGAACCAATATATCTTATGTTTTACCTTTAAAAACTGATCAACTTGGCCAAGTAATATTGGTAACATCGACTATAAAAGGTGAAGGAAAAACATTTACAACACTTAATTTATCTATTTCATTTTCGTTAATGAATAAAAAAGTGTTGTTAATAGGTTCTGATTTACGTAATCCACAATTACACAATTATCTAAATGTTAGTAAAAACATTGAAGGGTTGCAAGATTATCTTCATGATGCTTCTGTTGAATGGAAGTCTATAGTAAATAAAAATCAACTTAATAATGCCAATTTAGATATTATTTTTTCTGGTAAAATCCCACCAAATCCAGCAGAGTTATTGTCAAATGGGCGATTAGAAAAGTTATTGAATGAAGCTAAAAAAGAATATGATTATATTCTTTTTGATACTGCTCCAACATTATTAGTTACTGATACCTTATTAATATCACAATTAGTTGATACTACACTTTATGTTCTTAGAGCAGGATTTACACCTAAGAATATTTTAGAATATTCAGTTGAGTTAAGTAATAAAAAGAAATTGAAAAACATGGTTTATGTTATTAATAATATAGGTCTTCAAGATGCATACGGGTATAATTATAAATATTCTTATAAATATAATTATGGTTACGGCTATGGTTATGATGATCAAGAGAAAAAAAAGAATTTTATTAATAAAATAATTTCTTTTTTTAGTAAAAATAAGCAAGCATAGGCTTTAGGATATTATAATTTTTGCTTGTGTTTGGTAAATAAAAAAGAGTAAAATGATTTTTTTCATTTTACTCTTTTTTTTTAATTTAGTGTGGTTACTATTGTCTTTCTAAAAATTAAAGAAAGAATTGTTTTGAATAATTGAAGTAAGGTAATCGTGTTTTTTTATTACGACTCTTTTTTTAAGACTTTCTAAATGTTTAACGTGATGTACATCTGACCCAACAAAATCAATTAAGCCATTTTCTATTAAAAATTCACTTATTTTTGAAATTCTTTCGCCATAATATCCAACAGTTGACAGAAGATTTAATTGAAATAAACAGCCAATGTCTTTAAGTTTCTTATATTCATTAATAGAATTATGATAGAAATTATATCGTTCTGGATGCGCTAATATAGGTTGATACCCTGCGGTTTGTAATTCGTTTAAGGTTTCGTGCAGTTGAAAAGGTGGGTTTAAATAAGACATCTCAACAAGAACATAATTATCTCTTAATGTTAAAAGAGATTCTTTTTTAAAAAGCTCCCTAAATTCATTGTCAATCATGTATTCTGCCGCTACTTTAAGATCGTTTTCAATTTTTGGAATTGTGAGATTAGAAAGTGTAGTCTTATATTTTTCTTCAATATCTAATTTTGAATTGTTCCAAACTTCACCCATAATATGTGGTGTAGTTATGAATTTTTCAAAACCAATTTCTTTTAAACTTTTTATAAGATTTGTTGTATCATCAATTGTTGCAGCTCCATCATCAATTCCGGGCAGCAAATGCGAATGGATATCAACATAGTTGTTTGGAATTAAATCTTGTAAAAAAGGTTTTTGTTTGAAAAAATGTATCAAAATATTTTTTCACAAAATTAGTAAATTAGATTCTATTTAAAATTACTAGTTTAGTAAAACAATTCAAATCTTTTTTTAATTTCTGGTTAAATTCTTAAAATGCTGGGTTTTTAGAAACAGATGTTTTATGAGTAGTACAATTTGTGGCTGATTTTTATTTTTTAAACAGGTGAATTTGCCCTAATTTTATGATTTAGACATTAGAATGTTTTTTAATACATTTGTATTCTTAAAGTTGTACTATTTTTTGTAGTATTAAATTCAAATAAAAACAAATATGTCTCTTCCAAAAATTTGGCTTTCTTCACCTCACATGGGCGGAAACGAACAAAAATACATTAAAGAAGCTTTTGATGCCAACTGGGTGGCTCCGTTAGGGCCAAATGTAACTGGTTTTGAACTAGATTTAGAAAACTATTTAGATCAAAATGTTTTTGTTGGAGCTCTAAGTTCAGGAACTGCTGCTATTCATTTAGGACTTATACTATTGAATGTTAAATCTGGTGATGAAGTAATTTGTCAAAGCATGACGTTCTCGGCATCAGCTAATCCTATAGTTTATCAAGGAGCAACACCTGTTTTTGTAGATAGCGAATCGGATACTTGGAATATTTGTCCTAATGCACTTGAAGAGGCTATTAAAGATAGAATTTTAAAAGGAAAAAAACCGAAAGCTATTATTGCCGTTCATCTTTATGGAATGCCCTACAAAGTAGATGAAATTAGAAGTATTGCTAATAAATACGAAATTCCAATACTTGAGGATAGTGCTGAAGCATTGGGAAGTAGTTATAAAAATCAAAAATGTGGAACTTTTGGCGATATTAGTGTTTTGTCTTTCAATGGGAATAAAATAATTACTACCTCTGGCGGCGGAGCAATAGTAACTAAAACAAAAGAACTTAAAGAAAAAGCAGTTTTTTTGGCTACTCAAGCTCGTGATAATGCACCACATTATCAGCATAGTGAAATAGGATATAATTATAGAATGAGTAATATATGTGCGGGAATTGGTAGAGGACAAATGGAAATTTTAGATAATCATGTTGCCAAACGAAGAGCGATGCATGATTTTTACATTGAAATTTTTAAACAAAAGGAATCAGTAACAGTTTTCTCAGAAATTAACGAAGATTATTTTTCAAACCATTGGCTTTCTGCAATTACAATTGATTCCGAAAAAAATAATGGAAAATCGAGTGAAGAGCTACGATTGCTATTAGATAAAGAAAATATAGAAAGCAGACCTTTATGGAAACCAATGCATTTACAACCTGTTTTTTGTGGTGCACCTTATTATGGAGGATCAGTTTCAGAGAAATTATTTGAACAAGGATTGTGTCTTCCTTCGGGATCAAATTTATCAACGGATGATAAAGATAGAATTGAAAGTTGTATAAATAAATTTTAAGATTTTATTAAGAACTTTTTTTGTATAACTTTACCATTTAAATAAAATAAATTGAAAATCAATACTAATAAAAATTATTTCACCGATTTTTTTAAAACTTTTACAGCAATTAATACTGGTTTTAGTTTTAAAAATTTAGGATATTTACCAAGATGGCTCATATTGTTACTTGATATTTTTATTGTTGTAACAGCAGCCGGTATTACATTTTTATTATTTGAGGGATTAAAATTAAATTACATTCATACGAAGCATTTTACTTTTGCAATAGCTTTATATTTAGTAGTTAATATATTCTTTTTTTGGATTTATAGAACCTATTCAGGTATAATTAGGCATTCATCTTATATTGATGCTTTAAAATTGATTTTTTCTCAATTTTCAACTTTTGTTGTTATTATTGTTGTTAATTTTATTTTCATTTTATTACATCATCCCAAGTTATTTTTAACAACTGGAGCATTTATCAATGCAATTTTATCATTTAGTTTTTTGTTTTTTTACCGTATGGTTGTTAAACAAACATTTGAAAAAATGTTTAGTAATTCAAATAGGTCAAAAAAGATGGGTGCTATTATTTATGGCTCAGATGCCAATGCAATAGCTGTGGCCAATGCTTTAAAATCGGAAAGCCCGGGTAGATTTATCACTATTGGATTTATCGATAAAAACAATCAAAATTCAACTAAAAGAATTTTGAATCTTCCAATTTTTCAAATTAAGAAAAGCATTCCAGTTTTAATGCGCTCCAAAAAAGTAGATGCTCTTATCATAGCAGATAAAAGTTTAACGAACGAGGAACGCTTGTCAATTGTAGAAGAGTGTATCGAATATGGATTTAAAGTATTCACATTGCCAGTTGTTTCTGATTGGGATGATAAAAAAGAAATTTCTAAAAACATTAAAAACTTTGAGATTCACGATTTATTAGAACGAAAACCAATTGTTTTAGATACAGAGTCAATTTCATCAAAATTGCAAGGAAAAACAATATTGGTTTCTGGAGCAGGTGGTTCAATAGGAAGTGAAATTGTTAGGCAAGTTCTTCTATTTGACCCTAAAAAAATCATTATACTTGATCAGGCCGAAACACCACTTCATTCTTTATCATTAGAAATTTTAGGTATAAATCAAGATGTAGAAGTAATTAACGTTATTGCTGATGTTAGAGATTATAAGGTTTTAGAAAATATATTTCAAATGTATATGCCTGATGTTGTTTATCACGCAGCAGCATACAAACATGTTCCTATGATGGAAGAAAATCCATCTCAAGCTATTTTTACAAATGTACTTGGAACTAAAAATGTAGCTGATTTATCTAATAAATACAATGTAGATAGGTTTGTCATGATTTCTACAGATAAAGCTGTAAATCCAAGTAGTATAATGGGAGCCAGCAAGAGAATTGCAGAAATGTATGTACAATCAAAGCATTTTAAACATAAAAAAAATAATACTGAGCTATATACCAAATTTATTACAACACGTTTCGGAAATGTTTTAGGATCTAATGGTTCAGTAGTTCCGTTATTTACTAAACAAATACAAGAAGGCGGCCCAATAACAATTACTCATCCTGAAATAATTCGTTATTTTATGACTATTCCTGAGGCTTGTCAATTGGTTTTGGAAGCATGTTCTATGGGAAATGGAGGAGAAATTTATATATTTGATATGGGCAAACCAGTTAAAATTATAGATTTAGCTAAAAAAATGATTCGACTAGCAGGATTTATTCCTGAGAAAGATATTAAGATTAAAATTGTTGGTTTGAGACCTGGAGAAAAATTATATGAAGAGTTACTTAATGATTCAGCCAAGAACCTTACAACACACCATGAGAAAATCACAATTGCAGTAGAAGTATGTGATGAATTTATTGTAGTAAACAAGCAAATAGAAGAATTAATTCAAATTGCAATTAAAGGAAACCAAAATGAATTAGTTTCTAAAATGAAAAAAATTGTGCCAGAATATAAAAGCTTGAATTCTGTTTTTGAAAAATTAGATGTTCAAGGAGCATAAATTAAAATTTCCTTAGCAATAAGTAAGATAAAATTTTCTTTTCTAAAAAGAAAAAAACTCTTATTAGAATCCTCTTAAATTGTTATATTTGCCCTTTATGTAAAGGAAAAAGATTTAATTCTTTTATGAAATTAGTTTAAATGAAATCTACTCAAGAATCATCAGATTGGGATTTAATTATAAAAGGACATACATCTCTTTTTGATTTAAAGTTTAAAGACCTTTGGAATTATAGAGATTTATTGGTAATGTTTGTCAAAAGAGATTTTGTTAGTTTCTATAAACAAACAGTTCTTGGTCCACTTTGGTTTTTTATTCAACCCATATTTACTACAATAGTTTTTACATTTGTTTTTGGAAATCTTGCAGGAATAAGTACTGACGGAATTCCACAACAGCTTTTTTATTTAGCGGGAATAACATCTTGGAATTATTTTTCAGATTGTTTAACCAAAACCAGTACCGTTTTTAAAGACAATGCCAATATTTTTGGAAAAGTTTATTTTCCAAGGTTAATTATGCCATTGAGTATTGTGGTTAGTAATCTTGTGCGATTTGGTGTTCAATTATTACTTCTGGTTTTTATGATGTTTTATTTTTATTTTTTTCCAGTGGCAGGAGCAGATTTTAAGGTTACTTATGCTATTGCATTTTTTCCTTTTTTGGTTTTATTAATGGCATTGTTAGGATTAGGATTAGGATTAATAATAACAGCTATAACAACAAAATATAAAGATTTAACTTTTTTAGTAACCTTTGGAGTTCAGTTGTTAATGTATGGAACAACCGTTATTTATCCATTAAGTTATGCTAGAGAAAAAGGTTATGGAACAATAGTAGATTATAATCCAATGACAGGGATTATTGAAGCATTTAGATTTGCTTTTCTTGGAAAAGGAGAATTCTCATTCTCAAGCATTAGTTATTCGGTAACCGTAACGTTGATTGTTTTGTTTTTAGGAATTCTGATTTTTAATAAAACAGAAAAAAACTTTGTAGATACTATATAATGAGTAAGTCAGTTATACAAGTTGAAAATTTATCAAAAGCCTACCAAATTGGTCAAATTGGTACAGGAACTATATCGCGTGATTTAGAGCGTTTTTTTGCTACAAAAATTTTAGGAAAAGAAGACCCTTTTTTGAAGATAGGAGAAACTAACGATAGAAGTATAAAAGGTCAAAGCGATATTGTATGGTCATTAAAAGATATTAATTTCGAAATAAATCAAGGCGATGCTGTTGGAATAATTGGTAAGAATGGAGCAGGAAAAAGCACATTATTAAAATTATTATCTAGAGTTACAAGTCCAACAACTGGCGAAATAAAAGTTAAAGGTCGAATCGCAAGTTTGCTTGAAGTAGGAACAGGATTTCACCCAGAACTATCAGGAAGAGAAAATATATATTTGAACGGCGCTATTTTGGGGATGCGGAAAAAAGAGATTGCTAGAAAACTAGATGAAATTATTGATTTTTCAGGCGTTGAACGATACATTGACACACCTGTAAAACGGTATTCGTCTGGAATGTATGTTCGTTTAGCATTTGCAGTGGCGGCTCATCTAGAAAGTGAGATTCTTATTGTAGATGAAGTTTTAGCTGTTGGAGATGCTGAGTTTCAAAAAAAATGCCTTGGAAAAATGGGCGATATTAGTAAAGGAGAGGGAAGAACTGTGTTGTTTGTTAGTCATAATATGGCAGCAGTTCAAAATTTATGTACTAAAGGGATTTTGTTAGAGAATGGTATAGTAAGTACTCAAGGCGAAGTTGATATTGTTATTAGAAATTATCTAGAAACCAATAAACTATCTGATTTTTGGATACAAAATAACAAACCAATATCAGGTATTTATATATCATCTGCAAATGTAATAATAACTGGTAGGCAACCCAATCTAAAGTTAATTATTAATACCGAAATTTTTATTAATGAAAGCACTAATAAAAAAGCCTTCCTCGCATTTTATATAAGTGCAATAGATTCATCACCATTAATGGAAGCAATTCCAGAATATGACATTATAGATTGTTCAAAACCAAAAACGCAAAAATATATTAAAACTGAGTTAGAATTAAATGGACTTATACCTGGTATTTATAATTTAGGAATCTGGATTGGAATAGAACATAGTGTAACTTTAGATTGGCAAAGAGAAATAATTCAATTTGAAATTGGAGAATCTCCAATTTTAGGTAGAACAGTTTCTTTTCCTAAACATGCAGGGTTTTTAATTCCTAATTCTAAAATTATTGAAATAAAATAATTATGATAAAAAAACAATTAAAAAAAATATATCGATTTTTTTTTGTGAAAGAACACACACCAGATGAGCTGTTTGAAATCAGACTATTGCAAAATAAATTAATAAAAGAATTTAAAAAAGAACAAAATTTTTATATTGCAACAACACAAAACTTATTAATAGCAATTAGGAAAGAAACCCATAGTGATTACTTAGTATTTCAACAAATTTTTAATTTTAAAGAATATAAAACCGTTTTAAGTATATTTAATAATAACTTTTACAAAAAAGAGCAATGTGTTGTTATTGATGCTGGTGCAAATGTGGGATACACATCATTATATTTTTTAGACCAAATACCAAATGTTAAAATTTTCGGAATAGAACCCTCATCTGAAAACATGGCTTTTTACAGAAAAAATATTTCTTTAAATAATTATAATAATCAAGTGGTT
>CANCFZ010000095.1 GCA_947377425.1 Flavobacteriaceae bacterium | reverse complement strand
CTTTTTTCCACTCTCGCAAATCTTTTACAACCCTTTTTCTAAACTATTTTTTAATGCACTGAATTTGTGAAGGTTGTTAATGAAAGTTTTTTTAATTTAACAATTATTGCTTTTGAAAAAATGAATTTATGAAAGACATTTACCGGACAGCCCCGATTGGAGGGAAAAACCTTTGCCTTTTGCAAAGTTTTGGAAGGAAAGCGGGAATAGGGTTTGCAAAAATGACAGGAACTTTCGCTGCTAATTAATCAAAACGAATTGTTTTTGCTGGTGAAATTTTGGTAATTATATATGACGGTATCAATAATACGAGTAAACAAATTGCAACCGTACCTATATTAAGTAGAAGAATATATCCTAAATTGATATCTACTGGAGCCACATTAACGTAATAGCTTTCTGGATTTAGTTTGATTATTCCGAATTGTTTTTGAATTAAAAGCATTCCGATTCCGATTAGATTTCCCCAGAACAGTCCTCGAACAATTAGATAAAACGCATTGTAGAGGAAAATTTTTCGAATTGACCAATTATTTGCGCCCATTGATTTTAGAATTCCTATCATTTGAGTTCTTTCTAATATTAGAACTAAAAGTGCAACAACCATATTGATTGTTGAAACTACTATCATAATAATAAGAATGATTATAATGTTTGTATCAAAAAGTTTAAGCCAATCGAAAATGTAACTGAATTTTTCAACTATTGTTTGTGAATTTAGTAAAGAGGATGTTTCGTTGTAAACTTCCTGACCTTTTGCTTCGATTTTGGTAAAATCATCTACAAAAACTTCAAAAGAACCAACTTGATCCTGTTTCCATTTATTCATTTTTTGAATATGGCGAATGTCCCCTATTATGTATGCAGAATCGAATTCTTGTAATCCTGAGTTATAAATTCCAACAATTTTGAATCTTCTGCTGTTGGGTAATTTGTTTTCTCCTTCTTTCATGAAGAAAGTATTGAAACTATCATGAAGTTTTAAATTGAGCCTATTGGCTAAGTATTGTGAAATTAATATTTCGCTATTTAATTCTGATTTTACGTTTGGGATTTTTCCTTGAATTAAATATTCTGTTAGATTGTACCAATTGTAATCTTTACCTACGCCTTTGAATACAACACCTTCAAAAGCCGATTCAGTTCTAATCATTCCAGCCTTTGTTGCTACTGCTTGGATGTGGTTTATTCCTTCAATGTTTTTGAATTTTGGATAGAATTTTTGATGAATTGAAACTGGTTCTGTACTGACGTCTGATTCATTTCCGTTGAAATTGGATATTATTATATGTCCATTGAAGGCTGAAACTTTTTGGCGTATTTTTTGTTGTAAACCTATACCTGTTGCAATAGAGACCATCATCATTATAACGCCTAATGCGATTGCTATGATTGCAATTTTTATAATTGGTGCAGATATACTACTTTTATGGTCTTTAGCAGTAATGAGGCGTTTAGCTATAAAATGTTCTAGGTTCAACTATTTAGTTTTTGAAATTGCAACAAAGATACATAAAGTTTTTCGCCAGAGATTTTCACAAATTAAAAATAGTTTTATGAAATATTTACTTAATAGTTGTTTGATTTTTATCCTCTTTTTGTTTGTTTCTGCATCTTGTGGAATTTCAAAAAAAACAGTTTCATCAGAAGAACCGATACAATTAAAAACACCTAATCTAGAAAACATTATAACCGGTGCTGAACGTTATGAATTCTATTTGCCTATGTTAGAACATAAAAAAATTGGGATTGTAACTAATCAAACTGGTGTAGTTTTTTTTACTGATCACGGAACACGTTATGATAACGATGGTAAGCCATCTGGTGAGTGGAGAGGAATATATGAGTCACATTCAATTGTTGATGTTCTTTTAAAAAGAAAAATCAACATTCAAAAAATATTCGCTCCAGAACATGGTTTTAGAGGAACAGCAGATGCAGGCGAACATGTAGTTGATGGAAAAGACACTAAAACAGGTTTGCCAATAATTTCACTTTATGGAAATAACAAAAAACCAAAACCTGAACAGTTAGCTGGAATAGACGTCATGGTTTTTGATTTACAAGATGTTGGTGCTCGATTTTACACGTATATTTCGACATTACATTATATCATGGAAGCGTGTGCAGAAAATCATATACCATTGATTGTTTTAGACCGACCAAACCCGAATGGTGGAATTGTTGATGGTCCAGTTTTGGAAAAAGAATTCACGACTTTTGTTGGTATGCACCAAATTCCATTACTTCACGGAATGACAATTGGCGAATATGCCAAGATGATTAATGGAGAAAAATGGTTAAAAGATGGTATTCAATGTAATCTGACTGTTATTCCTTGTTTGCATTACAAACGTGAAATGACTTATAGTTTACCTGTTAAACCTTCTCCAAATTTACCGAATGATCAAGCAGTAAATTTATACCCGAGTTTGTGTTTGTTTGAGGGAACTAACGTAAGTGTGGGTCGTGGAACCGAAATGCAATTTCAAATTTATGGCTCTCCGTTTTTGCCAAAAAGTGATTTTAGTTTTACACCAATTCCTAATTTTGGAGCTAAAGAACCTGTTTATAGAGACCAGATTTGTTATGGCGAAAATTTGACTTCAATATCAAAAATTGATAAATTGGAATTAAAATGGCTTATCAAAGCTTATAATTCAACTTCAGATAAATCAAAATTCTTTACTGATTTTTTTACGAAATTGGCTGGTACCAGAGAACTACAAAAACAAATAGAAAATGGAATTTCTGAAATAGAAATTAGAAAATCTTGGGAGAAAGGATTGAAAGAGTTTAAAGAAATGAGGCAGAAGTATTTAATTTACTAATTGTTGCTTCTCGATTAGTGTTTTAAAAAAAACAAATAATGAATACAATAAAAACACTAAACCTGTTAATAATCCGAAAACCAATAAAGAAAGCAATAGTACATTTAAACCTTGATTTTCTATATTACCATTTTTAGAATCAATTATAAATCCAAAAAAAGACAATCCTAATGCTAGAAAATAAATCACAATTAATACAGAAGGGTTTTTCATAATCACTTTTTCTTTAAAACGGGAAAAAGAGTTTTATAGTATTATAGCGGCATTTTTTCTTTCATTTTTTCTACAATATTATAGGCTGCCGGACAAATAGCAACATTTTTAAGAGTTAAATCGGTAATTTGATTGAACTTCTTTCTATCAGTATGCGGAAATTCACGGCACGCTTTTGGACGCACATCATAAATAAAACATTTATTATCTGATTCTAAAAAAGTACATGGAACACTTTGCAAAACATAATCCTTATCTTCATCGATGCGCAAATACTGATCAATAAACTGTTGTGGCTTTTGTTTAAGATGTTTTGAAATTCTCTCAATATCTGCCGAAGTAAACAGCGGTCCGGTCGTTTTACAGCAATTAGCACAGTTTAAACAATCTGTTTTTTTAAATTCAGCATCATGTAAATCTTGCATTACATAATCCAAATTTTTGGGTGTTTTCTTTTTTAACTTATCAAAATACTTTTTGTTTTCGATATGCTTATCTTTGGCTAGTTTTACGAGATCGTTTAAATTTGGTTTCATTAAACTTTATAATTGAGCAACAAAGTTAAACAACTTAAAACTTTAAACCTGAAACTTAAACAAAATGTTAGATTTATTCGGAAAAGCCATTCTTGATTTTCAAACTAATAATGCACCAGAAGACATTATTACAGAAACTTCTATTTCGGAAGCAGATGAAATGGATGTTGCTTATCTTTTTCGTTCGTATAATGAAATGCCAAAATTAGAACAGAAGGCGCTACAACTTGCAAAAGGAAAAATACTAGATGTTGGTTGCGGAGCTGGAAGTCATAGTTTATACATACAAAACAACATAAATCTTGAAGTAATTCCTATTGATATTTCTGAAAATGCTATTAAAGCATGTGAAATTCGTGGTATAAAAAATTGTCGAGTTCAAAATGTATTAAATATTGAAAATGAAACTTTTGACACCATACTTCTCCTAATGAATGGAACAGGTATATTTGGAACGTTATCTGAAACCTCAAAATATTTACAAAAATTAAAAAGCTTGCTTTCACCAAATGGTCAAATTCTAATTGATTCTTCTGATATAATTTATATGTTTGATGAAGATGACGATGGTTCTAAATGGGTTCCAACAGATGGCTACTATGGTGAATTGACTTTTACAATTTCTTATAAAAACCAAACCGAAGAACCTTTTTCGTGGTTATATTTAGATTATAATACATTACAAAATGCTGCACATGCTAATGGATTGAAATGCGAATTGATTGAAGAAGGCGAACATTTTGATTATTTGGCGAGATTATTTTAAAAAAAATCCCAAACAACAACAGTTATTTGGGACTTTAATTCTTATACTTTTAAGATTTATTGCATATATTTCATCATCATTGCTTGAAAACCTTCACCCCATTCTTTGGCAGTTGTTTGAGCTTTTTCATTAATTCCTGCAGATTTTTCGGCCATTTTTTTGCCTACTGGACTTTCATAAAAAGCAATAATAGCTTTCACATCTTCTTTTGCATAAGCTTCCATATAAACTGGAATCAATTTTTCATTTAATGCTGCAATGCTTGCATCAAATTCAACAAGAAACGCAGCTTGTTTATCAGATGGTATTGTTTTTAGAACTTGGTCTTTTACCATTCTTAATTGAGATCCAATTTCACCTTTTTCAATTACTCTAACTATGTCTTTTTTATAGTCTTCATCTGAATATACTGAAGCTTCTGTTTTTACTGGAGTAGCTCCTAACTTGGTTGTAGATTTTTTAGCTTGTGAAAAGCCAAATTGTGATACTGCTACCAATGCGAATGTTAAAATAAGTTTTTTCATTTTGATTTTTTAAATTTTTTTATAAATGTATTATTTTCAATTAGTGTACCAAAATTAATTTTAACTATTTTGAAGTTTCAATGTTTATCGGTAAAGTATATGCGCATTTAACAGTTTTTCCGTTTTGCACGGCTGGAATCCATTTTGGTGAAAGTTTTAAAACCCTCACTGCTTCTGTACCGGTTCCAAATCCAATATCTCTCAGTACTTTAATATCTGTTAAACTTCCGTCTTTGTCTACAACAAAAGCGATTATAAGTTTACCTTTTAAACCTGCAACATCTGGTGTTTTATAATTTGCTCCAATAAATTTATAAAATGCAGTAATTCCACCTGGAAACTCAGGTTTTACTTCTATAACAGCCGAATTATAAATGTTATTATCAACATTTTCTGAAGGATTTTCTTTTGTGTTTTGTGATTGTACGCTTTGAAAAACACAAAAAGTTAGTGCTAAAAATAGTATTTTTTTCATCTCAAAAGTTTTATGGAATATTCAAATATTTATGGGTTTGCAATGAAACTCTCCACTTTGGATTGTTCATTACATAATCTACAATAAGTGGTGTCATTTCTTCTTTCTTGCTCCATTCGGGTTGCAGAAAAAGAATGGCTTTTTTATTGACTTTATCGGCTTGCTCTTCGGCAAAAATAAAATCGTGTTTGTTGTAAATGATTACTTTTAGTTCGTGCGCAATTGCATAAGCATCGTCGACTGGTAATTTATTTTTCTTTGGAGAAAGACAAAACCAATCCCAAGTTCCAGTTACTGGGTAACAACCTGAGGTTTCTATATGAACTTTTAAATCTTGATTTTTTAGCTTTTGAGTAAGTAAATCCATGTCCCAAGTTAATGGTTCGCCTCCAGTAATTACTACTGTATCAGCATATTTCTTGGCATTTGACACAATTAAATCAATTTCTGTTGGGGGATGAAGTTCTGCATTCCAACTTTCTTTAACGTCGCACCAATGGCAACCTACATCGCAACCGCCAATTCTGATGAAGTATGCGGCTGTTCCTGTATGAAATCCTTCTCCTTGAATGGTGTAGAATTCTTCCATTAAAGGTAGCATTTCGCCTTTATTGACTGCTATTTGTATTTCTTTTGTTAGCATTTTTTATTCTTTTTTTCTTTTTGCCGCAAAGGCACTAAGTCTCAAAGGTTTTATTTTAGTATACTGTCTTTTATTTATTGAACAAATAGTAAAAAAGAATACTATTTAGCCCTGATGCAAGGGAAAAGCCTCGCTTTTTTTTTGCGAGCTTTGGAAAGGCAGCAGGAATTACCATTGCTGATAAAGCCCAAGCCATTCGCTTCTTATTTTTAAAATACCTAACAGGTTAAAAGAAACCTGCTAGGATACTTATTTTTTATTTTTCTCTAATGTAAATATCTATTGGCACACCAGAAAAATCCCAATTTTCGCGGATTTTATTTTCTAGATAACGTTTGTAAGCTTCTTTTACATATTGTGGCAAATTGGCAAAAAACACAAATTGCGGTGTTGGAGTTGGCAATTGCATGCAATATTTAATCTTAACAAATTTTCCTTTTAATGCTGGTGGCGGATGATTTTCAATGATTTTCAACATGTAGTCGTTGAACTTTGATGTAGAAATACGTTGTGCTCTGTTTTCGAATATTTTTACAGTTTCTTCAAGTGCTTTTAGCAAACGTTGCTTGGTTAATGCTGAAACAAAAAGAATTGGCACATCGGTAAAAGGTTGTAATTGTTCACGGATTTTGGTTTCATAATCACGAGTTGACATGGTGTCTTTTTCGACTAAATCCCATTTGTTTACAAGGATGATAACACCTTTTCTGTTTTTTTCGGCAAGCCAAAAGATGCTTTGATCTTGACCTTCAAATCCGCGAGTTGCATCAATAATAAGAATACAAACGTCGGAATGTTCAATGGCACGAACCGAACGCATTACAGAATAAAACTCTAAATCTTCTTTTACTTTGGTTTTTCTACGAATTCCGGCTGTATCAACAAGGTTGAATTCGAATCCGAAACGGTCAAATTTTGTATCTATTGAGTCACGAGTTGTTCCTGCAATATCGGTTACAATGTATCTGTCTTTTCCAATTAATGCGTTGATAAAACTTGATTTTCCTGCATTAGGACGACCCACAACTGCAAATCTTGGCAATACAATTTCGTCTTGTGTTGGCTCAGGTTTTACTGGAAAAGCATCAATTAATGCGTCCAATAAATCTCCGGTTCCACTTCCTGATATACTTGCGAAAGTAAAATATTCGCCCAATCCTAGGTTATAAAATTCAATTGCATCTTTCTCACGCATTGAATTATCTACTTTATTTACAGCCAACAAAACTGGCTTTGTAACCTTACGAAGCAATTTGGCTACAGCATCATCCATTGGAGTAATGCCTTCTTCTACATCTACAACAAAAATAATTACGTCGGCTTCGTCTATAGCAAGTTCTACTTGTTTACGGATTTCTGCTTCAAACACGTCGTCACTACCGCGAATATATCCACCGGTATCAATTACAGAAAACTCTTTTCCGTTCCACTCGCTTTTTCCGTAGTTTCTATCTCTGGTAACTCCAGAAACCGAATCTACAATAGCTTCTCTTCTTTGTATCAGCCTATTAAAAAGTGTTGACTTTCCAACATTAGGTCTTCCTACTATCGCAACAATGTTATTCATAATGTATTTTCAAATATTTTGCAAAGGTACAGTTTTTAGTGTACCGTTTTAGGTTTTTAGTTGCAGTTTAAAAAATTAGAATTTAGTAATTCCTATGCTGTTAAATTGTAAAACGCATTTTTATAAAATAAGTTTTAGGTACTAACTAAAAAACTGAGACTAAAATATTATTGATTATAACCAAAACGTTTTAACATATTGGTATTGCTTCGCCAGTTTTTATTTACTTTAACGTACATTTCTAAGTGAATTTGTTTGCCAAAGAATTTTTCTAAATCGGCACGCGACTCTACTCCTACTCTTTTTAGGGCTTCACCTTTGTGACCAATAATGATTCCTTTTTGGGTATCACGTTCTACCATAATTAAGGCACGAATTCTGATGATTTTTTCGTCTTCAAGGAATTCTTCGGTTTCAATTTCTACCGAATACGGAATTTCTTTATTGTAATGCAATAAGATTTTTTCACGAATGGTTTCATTCACAAAGAAACGCTCTGGCTTATCGGTCAAAGTATCTTTAGGATAATAGGCTGGAGATTCTGGTAGTAGTTCAATAATTCTAGTAAAAACTTCAGGTACATTAAAGTTTTTTAATGCCGATATTGGAAAGATTTGTGCATTTGGTACTTTTTCTGTCCAGAAAGCAACTTGTTCTTCTAGTTGAATTTGGTTGGAATTATCAATTTTGTTCAACAATAACAACACCGGAATTTTAGCATTAATAATTTTATTAAAAAATGCCTCGTCTTTTAATTCTTGCTCTCCAATTTCTACCATATATATTAATACATCGGCATCTTCAAAAGCTGATTTTACAAAATTCATCATTGACTCTTGCATTTCATAAGCTGGCTTAATGATTCCTGGCGTATCTGAAAGTATCATTTGAAAGTCTTCTCCATTTACAATTCCAAGAATTCTATGACGTGTTGTTTGTGCTTTTGAAGTAATAATTGATAATCTTTCACCAACAAAAGCGTTCATTAGTGTTGATTTTCCAACGTTTGGATTCCCTATAATGTTTACAAAACCTGCTTTATGCGACATTTATTTTAATTTAATTTGTTGCAAAGGTAGTCATATCAAGCGAATAGTAGAAATAAAAGATTTTTTTATTCTTTTTGTTGCGAGAGTCAATAATCGTTGTATATTTGCACTCGAAACATCGCGGGATAGAGCAGTAGGCAGCTCGTCGGGCTCATAACCCGAAGGTCACAGGTTCGAGTCCTGTTCCCGCTACTAGAGAAGCCATTCTGAAAAGAGTGGCTTTTATTTTTTATTAGAAATTTAGT
>CANCFZ010000094.1 GCA_947377425.1 Flavobacteriaceae bacterium | reverse complement strand
TTTGGTGCAATAAAAACTGTTTTTCCTGAAGCTAAATTATAAATTCCAACTCTTGGCTTTTCAGATTTTTGACCAATCATTGGATATTTTAGATTTACCAATTTACCTGGAGTTTCTGTAATATCTAATAATGGATAATCGGCAACTTCAGTTTCATCTTTTTGGTAAAACGCTAAGTAAGTTGATTTTGGCGACCAAAAAATTCCGCCTGAAATTCCAAATTCACTTCTAGAAATAGTTTGTCCTGAAACAATATTTTTATCTGAATTGGATGTTACAGCAATTTTCTCTTTATTTACATTGTAATAGTAAAGATTATTACTATTGGTAAACGCTAAATTTCTTTTCTTTAAATCAAATGTTTGATTTTCATCACTTTCATTTGTTTTATGTATTAATGTTCCAGTTTTTGGCTCTATCATGTAACCATAGTAGTTCCCTTTTTCTGTAATCATAAGTGCATTAGTGTCTAACCATTCTACACCAATAAAAGTTTTTAGGTTGGTTCCTAAAGCTTTGTTTATATCAGATAATAAAATTAATTCCTTTGCATCTTTATTTGCTGTTGAAGCTGAAACCATCTTTGTCCAAGCATCGGTATAATAAACGTATTTGTTTGTGTTAGGAATCCACTGAAAACCAGTTAGTTTATCAGCACCAAATTTTCTGTTCTGTTGTAAAACTCCTTCTTCTAATGTGATTTTTTTTAATTGCGCTTGCGATGTTAATACAAGAAATAGACTAAAGAATAGTATAATTTTTTTGTTCATGATGTAATTTGTTTGTTGGGATAAAGATATAAAAAAAGGATAATGATTAGTTAGACTTGAATCATTATCCTTTGTTACAAATTTATATTACTTGAAATTTAATCTTCTTCAATTTCAAATTCGGCGTCTTTTTCCCAAATTTCCATTTCGCATGGTTTGCAGTTGAATTTTAGTTTGTATTCCAATTCGCCTTGTTTTAATACTAATGGTTCTTTTAGTTTTGTTTCCATCGTATCTTTATGATATTTCGGACACTTTTCTAATTCGTATTTAATGCAATATTTGGTAGTCATTACACGTGATTTTCCTGGATCCCATTGTAATTCAAATGCTTTTTCAATTTCGGTTACACCATGACGTTCGTAGAATTTTCTCGCTAATTTATTGGCAACATTGTACATGAAATCCAATTTAGTTTCTGGATAAGGATGTGATGTTTTTACCAATTGATGCTCTTCTCTATGATAATTTGTCAATCTAATTTCGGATAATTGTTCGAAAACTGTTCTTCGCATTTCATTGATTTTTGAAATAGGAAGAAACCAATTTTGAGAGAAAACAACACTTATCTCATCGGCAACATAAGGTGTAAAACCAGTTTTTGCTAAGTTTATTTTGAAATTTTCTTCTATAGATTCGTTATTTTTTGTAGTTTCTTTTGGATGAACTAGCATTACCGAACTGATATTTCCGTCTTCATCAGTTGCCGTTAATTCGAAACCATTTTCGTTTTCAAATAATAATAATGAAGTACTAATTTTTCTAACTGCACTATCTTCACGTTCTGCAATTTTGATGAAAGCAGCATCGTTATTGCGGTATATAAAAGTTCCGTCTTTAATTTCTTTTAGAACATTTGGAAAAACAAATCCGTTTTCGGCACGATTTACATAAATTCCGTCGGCTTCGTTGTTTTCGTTTATAAAGCAAAGTCCATCGCCATTATTTAATAAATTTCCGTTTTCTATTTCGTATGATTTTCCAACTGTTTTAATTAGTTTTCCAATGTATTGACCTTTCGATTTTGGGCTTTCCCATGAACCTATAGATTGATGTCTTTCGTTTACAAAATAATCGGTATAACCACGATTGAAACTTTTATCTAATGAAGAATCAAAGGTAAACGTGCATTTTCCTGAAGAAGCTTTTTCATATTTATCGCTATTTTGTTCTAGAAAAGCGTCTAGTTTTTGACGCAAATAGGAAACATTATTTTTGACATAAACGATATCTTTCAATCGTCCTTCAATCTTAAATGAAATAACTCCGGCTTCAATAAGATTCGGAATTTGATCAGAAACATCAAAATCTTTTATAGAAAGTAAGTGACTATTCTTGATTAAAGTATCGCCGTGACCATCAATTAAATTGTATGGCAAACGACAGTTTTGTGCACATGAACCACGATTGGCAGAACGTTCACCATTGGCAACACTCATGTAGCAATTTCCGCTGAAGGAAACGCATAATGCACCAGTTACAAAGAATTCTAATTCAACATCACTTGCTTCATTGATTTCTTTTATTTGATGCAAATTCAATTCACGCGCCAAAACAACACGTTTCATTCCAGCATCTTTCAAGAATTTTATTTTATCTGCGTCACGATTATTGGCTTGTGTACTTGCGTGTAAAACTATTGGTGGTAAATCCATTTCCATGATTGCCATATCTTGAACGATAAGTGCGTCGACACCAATATCATACAGTTCAAAAATCATTTTCCTGCAAGTTTCTAATTCGTTATCATATAATATAGTATTGATAACTACAAAAACTTGAGCGTTGAATAAATGGGCATATTTTACTAATTCTGCAACGTCTTCAATAGAATTAGTAGCGTTGGAACGAGCTCCAAATTGTGGTGCGCCAATATAAACAGCATCGGCACCGCTATTGATTGCTGCCATTCCGTGAATTAAGTCTTTTGCAGGTGCAAGTATTTCTATTTTTTTCTTCATTTTATATTTTCTATAAAAGCGTGCAAAGTTCTAATTTTTTATTGGAGATTTCTAATCTAAAATTAGATTTTTTACTATTTACAACTGAACCTCATTTAAAATGAATTAAATGAGGTTCGGTTGTAAAATATGTGTTGTTTTTACAAATTATAGTCGTTGTTTGGTAGATTTATTAAGTAATAGCCTTTTATTTTGGTTTTGTTTATATTAGCGATAATTACTATAAAATGATTTTCATTTTCGGTATTAAGTAAAATGTGTTCAAAAGTTTCATTTCTATAGACTTTATGAACTAATTTATCTTCATCTAATTTTTTTGGCAATATTTTAATTTTTTTCAAACCATTTACAAATGGCCAAATATTAAACATTGGTTTTTCGGAATTAGTAACATCAATCATTTTGCTTACCATCGTTGCCTTATATTTTTCGAGAGTTATAATTTTTGGTGCGGCTTGATTTTTGATTTTTTTAACTATAACGTACACAAGTAAAATAACTGTTATTAATAGTATAAAAATAAAATGAGAATGAATAAGATGATGAATAGACATAGATTTGAATTTTAGTTTTACTTGTTATGACTGCAAGTTACTAAAAAAAGAAATAAATAAGTATATAATTTATTACAATTACGAAAGAATTAAATCAAATTTAAATAAAAAGAGCTCAATAAAATATCGAGCTCATTATTATCAAAATTAATTATAAATTTGTTTAAAATTTGGTTGAAGTCTATATGCAGTTTGGGATTTAAAATATAGAAACATTGTTTAAATACTTCCTTCTTCTTGTTCTTTATCTAAATAACTTTGAACAATATTAATGGCATTAGTAACCACATCGCTTAACGCTGTGATGTAACTTCCATCTTCTGCATGATCGATTGCGTGCTTGATAGCTTCGGTTTCTAGTGGAATTACTTCATGTGTAACTTCTCTTCCTGATTCTTTTATTCCTGAAAGAATTATGTCAATTATTTCTTGTTCGGTTCTACCACGTAAATATTTTTCTTGACGAATTATTATATGGTCAAACATTCTGCCAGCAATCATTCCACACTCTTTAATGTCTTCATCTCGTCTATCTCCAACTCCAGCAATAATTCCTATTTTTTTGGTAGCTTCAACACTACTTAAATATTCTTCAACACCTTTATATCCTGCCGGATTGTGTGCGAAGTCAATCAATACTTTGAATTTTTTGAACTCAAAAATATTCATTCTTCCTGGCGTTTGTGCTGCACTTGGAATGAATGTTTGCAATGACAAGCTGATATCTTCGGTTTTAAATCCTTGTAGATAAGCTGCTAAAGTTGCTGCTAAAACATTTGCAATCATAAATTTAGCTTTTCCACCTAGAGTTAACGGAACATGCGTAGCTCTTTCTACTCGAATTTTCCATTCGCCTTTTTTGATTGTGATGAATCCATTTTCATAAACGGCTACTATTTTTCCTTCTTTGGCAAATTCTTTCACTTTAGGATTGTTTTCATCCATTGAAAAATAAGCAATGTTGCAACTCAATTCGTTTGCAATTTTCAAGCATTGCTCGTCTTCAGCATTTAAAATTGCCCAACCGTCTTTTTTAATACTTCGAACTACGGTTGCTTTTACTCGCGCTAAATCGTCTAAAGTATGAATGTCTGATATGCCCAAATGGTCTTCTTGAATATTAGTGATAATTCCGATATCACAACGACTGAAACCTAAACCAGCACGAAGAATTCCACCACGAGCAGTTTCTAATACTGCAAATTCTACAGTTGGATCTTTCAAAATATATTCAGCAGAAATTGGTCCGGTTGTATCTCCTTTTTCCATCATGTGGTTTTGAACATAAATTCCGTCTGATGTTGTAAAACCTACTTTGTAACCGTTATTTTTAACAATATGTGCCATTAATCGGGTAGTGGTAGTTTTACCATTTGTTCCTGTAACGGCAATAATTGGAATTCGACTTGGTTTTCCTGGAGGATAAAGCATATCAATTACTGGAGCAGCAACGTTTCTTGGTAAACCTTCGCTTGGTGCTAAGTGCATACGGAAACCAGGAGCTGCGTTAACTTCAAGAATACATCCTCCATTTTCTTTTAGTGGTTGCGTTAGGTTTTCTGCCATAATATCTACACCGCAAATATCCAATCCGATTACTCTTGAGATACGTTCACAAAGGAAAATATTTTCTGGATGCATCATATCTGTAACATCTACCGAAGTTCCACCTGTACTTAAATTTGCTGTTGATTTTAAATAAACTACTTCATCTTTTCTTGGAACAGTTTCTAATGTGTAACCTAATTTTTCTAATAAATCGGTTGTATCTCTGTCAACATCAATTTGAGTCAACACATTTTCGTGACCATAACCACGATTTGGGTCAAGATTTGTTTCGTCAATTAATTGTTGAATTGTGTTTGTTCCATTTCCTTTTACATGAGCAGGCTCTCTTTTTGCAGCTGCAACAAGTTTATTATCAATTATTAAAACTCTAAAATCGTAACCTGTAATAAATTTTTCTACAATAACTCGGTTGCTGTATTTTTTTGCATAAGCTAACCCTTCAACAGCATCTTCATAGTTTTTTACATTGATAGATGCACCTTTTCCATGATTTCCATCTAATGGTTTTAGTACGATTGGATAACCAATTTTCTTGATAACTGCTTCTAAATCTTCTTCATCAACACAAATTCCACCATTAGCAACAGGAATTGAAGCTGCGTCTAACATTTTTTTAGTTTGCTCTTTATTACAAGCAATATCTACAGCAATACTACTAGTTTTACATGTAATTGTTGCTTGAAAACGCATTTGATTAACACCATAACCTAATTGTACAAGTGAATTTGTTCCAAGACGAATCCATGGAATATCTCTGGCAACGGCTTCTTCAACAATACTTCCTGTTGATGGACCGAGACGAACACGCTCACGAATTTCTCGCATTTTTTGAATATCACCTTCTACATCATAAACGGTTCCTGCAATTAATGATTCGGCAATTGCTACGGCACTTTCTGCAGCAAACATTCCTACATTTTCTTCGGTGTAACTAAAAACAACATTGTAAATACCTGGTGTTTTGGTTTCACGAGTTCTTCCAAAACCAGTTTCCATTCCGGCAAGAGATTGAATTTCTAGTGCTATGTGTTCGATAACGTGTCCCATCCAAGTTCCTCTATCTACCCGAGAAAAGAAACCACCACGGCAACCTTCGGAACAGCGATGTTCAATCATTGTAGGAAACATTGCTTCAATTCGTTCACGAAAACCTTCTATTTTGTTGGTTGGACGTTCTTCCATTTCCTCTAAATCCAAACGCATTTGGATTAACTTCTTTCTTTGTACACTCCAAATATTTGGTCCACGTAACGCTTGAATTTTATCGATTTTCATTTCCTATGATGTTTTGTTTTGAATTGATTGTAATGGATTTGTTAAAAATAAAAAATATTTGTTATTCTGACACATTTTTAGTGAGAAAAAGTTTGTTTTTTATTCAATATGTTATGGTTGTGTTGATTTTTAGGTGTTTGAGTAAATAAAAATTTTCAAAAAGAGCAGTTTTTAGATGAAAGTTCTTTAAAAATTTGAATTATATTCGATACAATTACCCATTAGCCCTGATTGGAGCAGTTACCTTGTAACGTGGAAAGCAGGAAAATGGTTAACAAATAGTCAATAAGTTTCGCTTCAAATAATGAAAATCGTTTGGTCAATAGTATGAAATGGTTATTTTTGCCTTATGAAAATACACGGAAAATTAATAATAATTGGAGGAGCTGTTGATAAAGGCAGTTTTTCTGAGACCGATTTGGATAAAAATGCAGCAAAGAATTTGAATTTCTTTGAAGAAGGTATTTTGAAAAGAATTATTGAAGAATCTAAACATAAAGAATTATCGCGAATTGAGGTGATTACTACAGCATCAAAAATTCCGAAAGAAATTGGTCCTGAATATGTAAAAGCGTTGAGTTATCTTAATGCTCACAATGCTGATGTTTTGAATATTGAAAAACGGGAACAAGCAATGGATCCAGAAGTTTTGGAGCGATTGAAAGCTGCCGATGTGGTTATGTTTACTGGTGGCGATCAATTGAGATTGACTTCCATTCTTGGAGGAACTCCGTTTCATGATATTTTGTTAGAGAAATATAAGAATGAAAATTTCATTTATGCAGGAACTTCGGCTGGTGCGGCTGCGGCTTCTAATAATATGATTTATCAAGGAAGTAGTAGTGAAGCATTATTGAAAGGCGAAGTTAAAATTACTTCGGGATTGGGATTAATTGACGGTGTAATTATTGATACTCATTTTGTACAACGAGGAAGAATTGGAAGATTGTTTCAAGCAGTTGTAGGAAATCCAAAAGTATTGGGAATTGGACTTGGAGAAGATACTGGTTTGTTGATTTTGAATGGTCGTCAAATGGAAGCAATTGGTTCAGGATTGGTTATTCTTGTTGATGGTCGTGAGATTAAAGATACAAATTTAACTCAAGTAGAATTGGGTCAACCTATTTCAATCAATCATTTGGTGACTCATGTTTTGAGTAAATATGATACGTTTGATTTGGATACTTTTAAAATGACAATTAAGTCCTCACAATATGTTTAATTCCATATTAAATATTAGATATCTGATATCAAATATTTAAAATCAAATATTTAAAATGAAAATAATAATTCACGGTGGTTTTTTCTCAGAATCTTCAACCAATCACGAAACTAAAGTTGCAAAACAAGAAGCATTATTAAGGATTGTGAAAGATTCTTATGAATATTTGAAAACACATTCGGCAGTTGAAACTGTTGTTTACGCTGTTTCTTTGTTGGAAGATGATGAATTATTCAATGCTGGAATTGGTTCGCAAATTCAAAGCGATGGAAAAATAAGAATGAGTGCTTCGTTAATGGATGGTTCGACTGAAAAATTCAGTGGTGTTATTAATATTGAAGAAGTTAAAAACCCGATTCAAGTTGCTTTAGAATTGATGAAAGTTGACGATAGAGTTTTGGGCGGAAGTGGAGCAACAAATTTTGCAAGACAACACGGATTTAAACAATTCTCAACCGAAATTCCGCAACGAAGAGCTGAATATGAAGCAAAATTAGCTGCAACTGGAACAGGAACAGTTGGTTGTGTTGCTTTAGATTCAAACGGAAATCTTGCCGCTGCAACTTCAACTGGTGGAAAAGGATTTGAAATTCCAGGAAGAATATCAGATAGCGCAACCGTTGCCGGAAATTATGTAAACGAATTTTGTGGAGTTAGTTTGACTGGAGTAGGTGAAGATATTGTAAGTAATGCAACTGCTGCCAAAATTGTAACTCGTGTAACCGATGGATTTCGATTAGACAAAGCATTTGAAAAAACATTTGCCGAATTGAAACCTTATGATGGTTTTGCAGGAGCAATTGCTATAGATAAAAACGGAAACATGTTTCACCAAGATTCGCATCCGAGTATGGTTTTTGCTAGTTTTGATGGCGAGAATGAGGAAGTTTTTGGTTAGAGAAAAATATAAAATGATAAAACCGATAAGTTTTTGGCTTATCGGTTTTTTTTGTTTAGAAGAAAGTAGTATTACTGTTTCACAACTTTGGTAGTAAAAGTATTGCTTCCAGAAGTTATTGTTAAGAAATACATTCCGCTTGATTGAGAACTTAAATCTAAAGTGTCGGTATTCAATCCACTTGATTTTTCTGTTTTGATTTCAGTAATTAATTGACCTTGAATGTTAGTCAATCTTAAAACTACATTAGAAGAATTTTCTAAAGTATAATCAATGTTTACAATGTTATTAGTTGGATTTGGATACACACTAATAGTGTTTTTGTCCATTGATATTCTTTCGTTTGCCAAAACTGTAGTTGGACATCCTACAGATTGTAGCGTATTGTTTGCAACCCACGTTCCAATTCCTAATTCGCCTTCTAATCCTCTTCCTGTTGACATAAGAGAAGTTGAGAAGTCCATTGTTAATGAATGTGTATCTCCAGCTGAAATGGTAAAATAAGTATTGCTAGTTCCAACTTGATTAAGAGTATTTGTTGCTGTATTGTTTCCTAATCCTAATTGTCCACTGGTATTGAATCCACCTGACCAAAGAGTGTTATCGTTTTTGATAGCTAA
>CANCFZ010000093.1 GCA_947377425.1 Flavobacteriaceae bacterium | reverse complement strand
GCTCTGTTATTGATTTTTATTTCTTCATCCGAGGGAACTATTAATTTTCCTACTAACTTGAATGGGACTGAAAAATTTCCGAAGAAATCTTTTTCTGGTTCACCTTCAAAGAGTCCGTTTTTCACGAAACGTTTTACCAATCTATCTTCCAACGAATGATACGATATCACGCTTAACCTACCTTCTGGCTTTAAAATATCTAATGATTGTTCTAAAAACTCTTTCAAAACATCCATTTCTTGATTGACTTCAATTCGGATAGCTTGATATATTTGAGCTAAAACTTTATTCTTATATTGATCTGGTAAAAAGCGTTGTAAAATCAATTTCAATTCATCTGTTGTGTCAATAGATTTTTGTTCTCTTGCCTCTATAATTGTTCTTGCTAATGCTGGAGCGATTTTCAATTCACCATAATCCAAAAAGACTCTTTTTAAATTAGAATCATCATATTCGTTGATTACTTTATGAGCGTCTAATTCGTTTTTCTTACTCATTCTCATATCTAAATCGGCATCAAATCTTGTCGAAAAGCCTCTTTCTGGAACGTCAAATTGGTGTGACGAAACTCCCAAATCGGCTAAAATCCCATCTACTTGTTTAATTCCGTGAAATCTTAAAAAGCGTTTTATGTATCTAAAATTCTCTTGAATTAATGTAAATCTTTCATCTGGTAAAGCGTTTGCCCAAGCATCTTCATCTTGATCAAAACCAAATAATTTTCCGTTTGCACCAAGTCTACTCAAAATTTCTTTCGAATGTCCACCGCCGCCAAAAGTGACATCAACATAAACACCATCAGGATTGATATTCAAGCCATCAACTGTTTCTTTCAGTAAAACCGGGTTATGATATTCCATTTTCGTCGTCATTTACATTACCCATCACATCTTCTGCCAAATCTGCAAAATCCATAACAGAATCATCTATTGCTTTTTCATATAAATCTTTGTCCCAGATTTCAATAATATTCACTGCAGAAGACAGCACAATATCTTTAGAAATTTGAGCAAAATTTGTCAAGTCTTTCGGAACTAATAATCGTCCTAAATTATCAATTTCAACCACTTTTACACCCGCCGTAAAACGACGAATAAAATCATTATTCTTCTTTACAAAACGATTGAGTTTATTGATTTTTTGCATCATTAAATTCCATTCACTCATTGGATACAATTCCAGACAAGGCTGAAAAACAGAACGTTTCAAGACAAATCCGTCTTGAAGCGAAGTGGCTAACTGCTTTTTGAAAGGCGCTGGCAAAAGCAGCCTTCCTTTAGCATCAACTTTACATTCGTATGTTCCTATTATTGAATCCAAAAACTTTTTTATTAAATGATTTGAGCAAAAATATAAAATATTTTACCACTTTTTACCACATTCCACCACTTTGTTAATAAGTTTTGCCACTTTCATAAAAATCAACAGCTAAACAATACCAGCCTATATCCTAAATAGTTAACAAAACAGTGTGGACGACTGATTATTTCAAAATAAAAACTGACAGAAAAGGAATTTTGGTGGAAAATAGCCAACAAAAAAAGAAAAATAAATTTTGAGCACTATTTGTGAAAACAACTTATTGAAATATTGGCAATTAAGCTCTTAAAAACGAAAGGATATCAATTGTTTAAAGTCGCTTTTTTATCTGAAAAAATTACTGAAACACTATGTTTTTATAGATAAAAAGCTATATTTGTAACAATTGAAAAAAAGGTTTTTAAAATGAATAAAATCATTAAAAAAGAAGGTCGATATAGTTATTTAGAAATTGGAGAAGGAACGCCAATAGTCATTTTACATGGACTTATGGGAGGCCTAAGTAATTTTGATGGAGTTGCCGAATATTTCTCGCAAAAAGGCTACAAAATTGTCATTCCAGAATTACCGATTTACACACAAAATATTTTGAAAACCAATGTAAAAGCCTTTGCTAAATATGTTAAAGATTTCATCACATTTAAAGGTTATGAAAGAGTTATTTTGCTAGGAAATTCACTTGGCGGACATATTGCTTTGTATCATGCAAAAATGTATCCAGAAAAAATGCTTGGACTTGTAATTACAGGGAGTTCCGGACTTTATGAAAGTGCTATGGGCGATAGTTATCCAAGAAGAGGTGATTATGATTATATTCAGAAAAAGGCAGAAGCTGTTTTTTATGACCCAAAAATAGCTACCAAAGAAATAGTTGATGAAGTGTATGCTATGGCAAACGACCGAATCAAATTGATAAAAACATTAACAATAGCAAAAAGTGCTATTAGACACAATATGGCAAAAGATTTGCCAAAAATGCACATTCCGACTTGTATTATTTGGGGCAAAAACGATTCAGTTACGCCTCCAGAAGTAGCTATAGAGTTTGAAAAATTATTACCCAATTCTACTTTATACTGGATAGACAAATGCGGTCATGCTGCGATGATGGAGCAACCTGAAGAATTTAACAGATTATTAGAAGTTTGGTTAAATGAAAAAAGTGAAACTTTGAAAAGTACAAACAAATAATTATGAAAATCAATACCGCCGAATTTATAATTAGTAATTCTGATGTGACTAAATGTCCGACGGAACGTTTACCTGAATATGCTTTTATTGGTCGTTCCAACGTTGGAAAATCTTCGCTAATTAACATGATTACCAATCATAAAAATTTAGCAAAAACATCCGGTAAACCCGGCAAAACTCAACTAATTAATCACTTTAAAATTAATGCTAATTGGTTTTTGGTCGATTTGCCAGGTTATGGTTATGCTAGAGTTTCTAAAAAAACAAAACAAGTTTTTCAAGAATTCATTACCGATTATTTTGAAAGCAGACAACAATTGGTTTGTGCCTTTGTACTAATTGACATTAGACTGGAAGCACAAAAAATAGATTTAGAATTTATAGAGTATTTGGGAGAAACCGAAATACCGTTTTGTATCATTTTTACAAAAGCGGATAAAATAAGTAAAACCAAAATCGACTCCCACATTGCAGCCTACAAAAAACAACTTCATGCTAATAATTGGGAAGAGATTCCTCCCTACTTTGTTACCTCAGCAACCGAAGGAACTGGCAAAGACACACTTCTAAAGTACATTGAGGAAATTAACGTTGATGTTTATAAAGATTTGAATGAGTTTTAAAGCAAACAAAAAAGTTCTCAATTGAGAACTTTTTTGTTATTCTTTCAACTCTAATTTCTCCGCGAAATAATCGCAAAAATCTTTCATAGTTGCTGTCATTTTATCGTCTTGTGTTGCTTTTTCATAAGTATCTGCCATTGCAACCAATGTTTGATGAAAGAAAATTTTCATTTCGTCAACAGGCATATCTTTTGTCCACAAATCAATGCGCAACGTTTCTTTATTTTTGCTATTCCATATTGACAACATGATTGCTTTGGCTTCTTCATTTACAATCCCTCCGTCTCTGGCTGTCCAAGAAAGTGTTTCAGGAACTTTATTATCATCTAATTCTATTTGAAATTTAATTTCTGAAGTCGTATTACTCATTTTTTTTAGGTTTATATTTTGATAATTCGAAGATTTCTTTAGCATTCATTTTCAACATTTGCTGAACCGTAATTTCATTGTTTTCCATAAAAGAGCGCACAATTTGCAATCCTATCCATTGCCCTACTCTTCCTGGTGTATCATTATCAATTTCCAAATAAAATTTTGAAAATGGAGCTAAATTTATAAAACGATTTGGTAACCTAGAATCAGTACTATAAAGCAACTTATTGCTAACAAAAAACTCCCACATATAATTTTCATTTTCTTCACAAAACTTAATTTGCTTATCAGAATACCCCATCTTTTCAGCATCTGTATAATCAGGCAATAATACATCTTTTAAATACAATTCTTTAGCTGAACTTATCATTAACGATAATAATTCTTTGTCTTTTGGAGCTGGCAAAATTCCGAAAGCAAAACTAGAGACTATATCGGGCATCATCTGTCTTTGCTCAAAATTTTGTCTCAAATATTCAGGGAATTCAGTAGTGTAAAATTTATGGTCTTTTCCTAAATATAATTCTAATGAAATAATTAACTTATCATTGGCATAAATTGTTTTATTCATATAATCCATTTCCCCAATAGCAGTGTAAATCTGTGGTGTAATCACTGTTGGAAAATAATACTTTATGTGTTTGAATAAATCTTCAATTTCAGTTTGTTCGGAATCGAAGTTTTTATATTTTTTTTCGACTTCGTTATACAATTCTCGCCATTGTGGATTTTGCATTTTCTCAATCCAAACATTATCGGGAGTATCAACTGGAAAAAAATCTGGGTATTCAGCTTTTACTTTAGCTAAATCTTCAGGTTTTGAATCAAAAAATGCTTGCTCAAAACGATGCGTCTTCATTGAAACAGGAATTTCTTCAATAGTTTGTTCCACTTTGCTCTTTTTATTGCAAGAGAAAAACAAAACTCCAATTGTGATGATATAAATGTATTTTTTCATCTTAAAATTTAATATTTTTGCAAATATACATTACCAAATCTTAATTCATTCCTAAACTATGAGTAAAAAAAGCACCATTCAGGTTGAAAAAGTAAACGAACATATAGTTAACTGGTTAAAAACGTATGCTGATAACGCAAAAGTTAGTGGTTTTGTTGTTGGAATTTCTGGCGGAGTTGATTCTGCTGTAACGTCTACCCTGTGTGCTCAAACTGGTTTGACAACTTTATGTGTAGAAATGCCTATACATCAAGCTAAAAATCAAGTTAGTAGAGGCCGTGAACACATTGACCAATTGCAAAAAAGATTCCCAAATGTGAATCGAGCTGAAGCAAATTTAACTCCGATTTATGAATCCTTCAAAACTGAGGTTCCAAAAAGCGATAATGATGCTAAATACAATCTTTCACTAGCCAATACTCGTGCGCGATTAAGAATGACAACATTGTATTATTTTGCTGGAATTCATGATTTATTAGTAGCTGGAACAGGAAATAAAGTAGAAGATTTTGGTGTTGGTTTTTATACTAAATATGGTGATGGCGGAGTTGATTTGAGTCCGATTGCTGATCTTATGAAAAGTGATGTTTATGCACTTGGTCAGTATTTAGTAATTCCAGATTCAATTCAAAAAGCGGCACCAACAGATGGTTTGTTTGGTGATAATAGAACCGATGAAGATCAACTTGGAGCAAGTTATGATGAATTGGAATGGGCAATGTTAGAAGATGAAAAAGATAGCACTTCTGATATTTTTTTTGGAAGAGAAAAAGAAGTGTTCGAAATCTACAAACGCCTTAATTTCGTGAATAAACACAAGATGGAATCGATTCCAGTTTGTGAAATTCCGAATTCATTTAGATAATAATTTAACATTTTTCCTAAATAGTATCATTTTTTTATTAACTTTACCATAGATTTTAAAATTTGTCTACCAAAAAATTAAAATTATGATAACAGTATGTCTTGCCGATAATTATCCAGTGGTGCATTATGGCGTAAAATCATATTTTAAAGATCACCCAGAAATCAGCGTTGTGTCTAACGTTGGTAGTTTTTTTATGGTTCCTGATGCTTTAAGAAATAAAGAAATCAACGTTTTGATAATTGATCTTGAATTGGATGGATTAAAAAGTATCTATGAATTAAAGGCAATTATTAAAAACTTTCCAAGTACTAAGGTTTTAGTTTTTACGAGTTTGAATGAACAAATTTATGCTCCGAATGCTATAAAAGCTGGTGTTGCAGGATTTGTACATAAATCATCTAAATTAGAAACTCTTGGAACTACTATAATTAGAGTTCATCAAGGCATCATAATGATGAGCGATGCTATCAAGAAAAATTTGGCTCTTATTGCAAAACAAAATAAAAGCGAACGTCTTTATAGAAAATTATCCAATAGAGAAATTGAAGTTTTGCGTTACTTGTGTGACGGAAAGAAAAACAATGAAATTTCTAAAATTTTAAGTTTAAACGAGAAAACAATTTCAACTTATAAACTTAGACTTTTACAAAAATTGAATGTAACTAACTTAGTTGATTTGGTTAACAAAGCTAAGACTTTGGATATTGTTTAAAAAAATAGTAGATTTTAGATATCAGATTTTAGATATAAAGCTCAAATTTTTATAAGAAATTTGAGCTTTTTTTTTAATTATGTCTAGAAATAACTCTTCCCAATTTTTTGGAAAACATATTTGTTAGATCGTTATAATCTCTTACTCCAGATAATATTTCAAAATTATCAACTTCGGCATCGTTAGAAACTGATGCTTGTAATTCCTTAATAATTTTACTTACTAACAACCATCTTAAAGATAAAATCGTTTCGGAAACATATTGACTTATTGATTTGTCTTTTGACTTTACAAATATATTTTTTGCTTCCCAATTATCTAATGAATATCGTTCGTCATTCATTAATATTGATGTAACTTCTTGCGATAATTCTGGTGTTAATTGCGATAAATATTTCTCTAATTCAAAGGTTTCATTTTGATTAAAATAATTTATTAAATCATTGTAAATATCTCTAAATAAAGGATTTGCTAGTTCAGTTTCATCTTCTTGTAAACTTAAAAAAATACGCTGATGAACTTTATATTTGTTCATTTCTGTAACCTCAACCATTTCGCCGGTTTCATTTGATTTAAGTAAAACATCTTCAAAATCGTCTTCTACATTTCCGTAAATTAGTAAAATTTCGATTATTTTATGTTCCAATTCAAATTGAATATCAATATTAGCGGTAACTACAGGATTTTCATTTTTGTGAACTTCAAATGCAGTTTGTTCTTCTTTATGTTTTTTCCCTAAATCGGAAATATCTTTTTTAACAAGTTGCTCCAATGTATTAAAAAGTACATCTTCCGAAATATCCATAATTCTAGAAGTTTCTTTGATGTAAACTTCTCGTTTAATTCTATCCGGAATTTTAGAAATACTGGCAACCATATCGCGAATCAAATCGGCTTTTTTGATAGGATCATTCTTAGCATCTTTCATTAAAAGTGATGCTTTGAATTGGATAAAATCCATAGCATTTTCTTCAAAATATTGGATTAAATCTTGCAAAGGTGTTTTTTTAGCAAAACTATCAGGATCTTCACCGTCCGGAAATGTGCACACTTTTACGTTCATTCCTTCTTCAAGAATCAAATCAATTCCTCTAATGGAAGCTCGTAAACCTGCCGCATCACCATCAAAAAGTACAGTTACATTTTTGGTTAATCGGTTTATCAAACGGATTTGATCGGGCGTTAATGCAGTTCCAGAAGACGAAACTACGTTTTCAATTCCGGCTTGATGCATTTGAATAACATCGGTGTAACCTTCAACTAAATAACAATTATCATTTTTTGCAATAGCTTGTTTTGCATGAAAAATTCCGTACAAAACTTTACTTTTATGGTACAAATCACTTTCGGGAGAATTGAGGTATTTGGCAGCCTTTTTATCGTTAGTTAAAATTCGTCCTCCAAATCCCAAAACTCTACCACTCATAGACTGAATTGGAAACATGACACGACCTTTGAATCTATCAAATTGCTTATCCTCACCTAAGATTGTCAATCCAGTTTTTTCTAGAAATTCTAATTGATATCCTTTTCCGAGAGCTTCTTTTGTCAAAGCGTCCCATTGATTGGGTGAATATCCTAAATCAAATTTCTTTATGGTTTCGTTAGTAAATCCGCGTTCTTTGAAGTAAGAAAGCGCAATTGCTTTTCCTTCTTCAGAATTTAATAAAATATCTTGAAAATATTTAGACGCAAATTCAGAAACTAAAAATAAACTTTCGCGTTCGTTAGCGACTACTTTATCTTCATCAGAAAGTTCGGTTTCTTCTACTTCTATATTGTATTTTTTTGCTAAATATCGAATCGCTTCTGGATAGGTAAACTGCGAATGTTCCATGATGAAAGCAATGGCATTTCCTCCTTTTCCTGACGAAAAATCTTTCCAAATTCCTTTAGCAGGTGAAACCATGAACGAAGGCGAACGCTCATCTGAAAATGGAGATAATCCTTTGAAATTACTACCGGCGCGTTTTAATTGTACAAAATCGCCAATAACTTCTTCAACTCGAGCCGCTTCGTAAACTTTATCTATGGTTTCTTTGGTAATCAAAATTTTAGGTTCTAAGATTAAAGATTCTAAGGTTTCAAAGTTAAAAGTTTTTTTGCCATTATTGCACGAATTAAAACAAATAAAAAAAGACATCTTTAAAATAAAGATGCCTTTAGAAAATACAACTAACTAAACAAAATTTAATTCCAATCGAAACGAACTCCTAATGAAATATTGTTTTGTTTCACTACATTATCCTTAAACATTGGATTTAAATCATATTTTAAATATAAACTAGTATGTTTGTAACCTATGTAAGTACTTAAACCGTAATTCCAATCAGGAACATTCCAATTTCCTTTTTGTCTTTCATTAATTCTATATCCATTTTCTTCATAGGAAAGAAATTGTTTTGAGTTGGTATTATACCCAACAAATCCTCCAATTCCAAATCTAAATCCTCGTTCAATTTTAAAAATTCTATTTCCATTTTTATCTGCTTGTTTTTTTGAAAAATCAAACTCTAAAAACACAGGGACAGTTACGAAAACATTTTTAAAATAAGTATCTCTGGCTCTCAATGATGTTGGATATGTTGACAACGCTGTCTGTCCGTTATTGCTAACAAAATAACGATTTTCAGATGCCGTTAATCTATTATAAACACCAGTTAAACCATATTTAAAATGAAATACATTATTGTTCTTGAAAACCCTTGTATTCCATGAAATTCCCCATTCCATAAAAGAAGATGAATTGTATTTAAAATCTGAATTTGCCACAGCACCATTGGTGACAAGATTATTAGCTCCTGTTGCAAAAACGCCTACTGAAGTTGTTCTTTTTTCGGATTTCTGAATAGTATCATTTTTATTATTTTCTTTAAATCCGCCAGGAATACTAAAAGAATATTTTTTTTGATTAGAATCTACTTCATTTAATTTACCATCAACTTT
>CANCFZ010000092.1 GCA_947377425.1 Flavobacteriaceae bacterium | reverse complement strand
AAATCTATTTTGATTTGGTGCGTAATAGCTTTAATCGTGGGTATAATGGGAACAATTGGAGACTTAATTGAATCCAAATTCAAAAGAATTGCTGGAGTTAAAGACAGCGGAAAAATAATGCCTGGCCACGGAGGCATCTTAGATCGATTAGATAGTGTTATATTTGTGGCACCATTTGTATTTTTATTTTATCAAATTTTAGATTATGTTCGTTAAATTCCATAAAGAAGGCGCAAAAATTATTTTTATTTCATTAGCAGTATTTGTAGCATTGCTATTAGTATCTCCATTAGTATTTTCAAATATTTGGATTCTAAAATCAGTACAAGTATTTTTACTTGTCTTTCTGGTTATTATTTTACAATTTTTCAGAAATCCAGATAGACGTTTGGAAGTAAATGATAACAATATTATAGCTCCGGTTGATGGAAAAGTAGTTGTAATTGAAGAAGTTTTTGAACCCGAATATTTCAAAGACAAACGTTTGCAAGTTTCTATCTTTATGTCTCCAATAAATGTGCATGTAACTCGTTATGCCACAAGCGGAAAAGTAAAATATAGTAAATATCATCCTGGGAAATACCTAGTAGCCTGGCATCCAAAAGCTAGTACTGAAAACGAAAGAACTACAGTTGTTATCGAGAATAGAGTTTTCGGAGAAATTATGTACCGTCAAATTGCTGGTGCTTTGGCAAAAAGAATTATAAATTATGCCGAAGAAGGAAATCAAGTTCGCCAAGGCGATGACGCTGGATTTATTAAATTTGGTTCAAGAGTCGATTTATATTTTCCATTAGGAACAGACATTCAAGTTAAAATCGGACAAAAAGCTGTTGGAAATAGAACAATCATTGCTACTAAATAAATGCAAGAAAAAGAGTTAGATATCCGCTTTGAACAAGCCGTAGAATTGGCAAATTCGATGACTCAAGCCGAGTTACCGCAGGATGTTCAATTACGCCTTTATGCTTTGTACAAACAATCAACTCATGGTACTATCGACAATCGTATTTATCCAGTTTATGACTTAAGAAATGCCTTCAAGATGAATGCTTGGATGCAAATAAGTCATCTCACACAAAACGAATGTAAAGAATTATATATTGAAGCTATTACTTCATTAGCTAAAAAGAAATAGGTTATGAAAAAAATAATTTTCCTTTTATTCTGCTTTCTTTTTGCGATTTCAATTGGTTCATGCAAAAGAAAAAAATATACTGAAGTTGTAGAAGTTCCGCTTCCAACAGCCGAAGAAAAAATGACTATAGGTTCACCAGAAGATGTTAAGGCAGAAGCTGGAGCTTTTGAACTTGCCAAACTAAATTACAATTACGATGCACTTGCGCCTAGCATTGACGCAATGACTATGGAAATGCATTATTCCAAACATTATTTATCGTATACCAATAATCTGAATAAAGCATTAGCCGCAACAGATTTAGAAAATATTCCTGTAGAAGATATTTTCAAAAAATTAGATATGAATAATACTGATTTAAGAAATAATCTTGGTGGTTATTACAATCACACTTTATATTTTGATATGCTTGGTTCCAAATCAAACGAAAAACCAACTGATACTTTAGCAAGTGCTATGGATAAAGATTTTGGTTCGTTTGAAGCATTCAAAACTCAATTTGAAGATAGTGCAAACAAACAATTTGGTTCTGGTTGGACTTGGTTAATTGTTGATAAAACAGGGAAATTACAAATTACAAATACTCCAAACCAAGATAATCCATTAATGCCACATGCCGAAATTTCAGGAACTCCAATTCTTGCTTTAGATTTATGGGAGCATGCTTATTATTTGAATTATCAATACAAAAGAAAAAAATATATTGAAGCTTTCTTTGCAGTTATCAACTGGAAAAAAGTTCAAGAAAAATACGAAGAAGCTATTACCAAATAATAGTTGTTTGAAGAATAAATCTATATTGATTACTTCAACACTAATAAATTTTTAAATTCTTTAAAAGTTTCCTTACGATTTTATACAAACAAAAAGCCTCACAAAAATTGCGAGGCTTTCTTATATATAAAATTTTCAAAAACTATATTTTGAATCTTTTTCTATCTGTTTCTGTTAAATAAATTTTTCTTAAACGAATAGATTTTGGTGTTACCTCTACATATTCATCTTTTTGAATATATTCTAAAGCTTCTTCCAAAGAAAAGATAATTGGAGGAATAATTCTTGCTTTTTCATCATTTCCAGACGAACGAACGTTAGATTGTTTTTTCTCTTTAGTTACGTTTACACACATATCATCACCACGAGAGTTTTCGCCAATTACCTGACCTTCGTAAATTTCGGCATTTGGTTCCACGAAAAACTTACCTCGATCTTGCAATTTATCGATAGAGTAAGGAATAGCTTTTCCTTTTTCCATAGAAATTAATGAACCTTTGTTACGTCCAGAAATTTCACCTTTGTAAGGTTCATATCCTATAAAACGGTGTGCCATAATAGCCTCTCCAGCAGTAGCAGTAAGTAATTGGTTACGCAATCCAATAATTCCACGTGATGGAATATTAAATTTTATAATCATACGCTCGCCTTTAGTTTCCATACTCAACATTTCGCCTTTACGTAAAGTAACAAACTCAACAGCTCTTCCAGAAAGAGTTTCTGGTAAGTCAATTGTTAATTCCTCGATTGGTTCACATTTTTTACCGTCAATTTCTTTAATGATAACTTGTGGTTGACCAATTTGTAACTCATATCCTTCTCTTCTCATTGTTTCAATAAGAACAGATAAGTGAAGAACTCCACGTCCAAAAACCATAAATTTATCAGCAGAATCAGTTTCGCCTAACTTCATTGCAAGGTTTTTTTCTAATTCTTTTGTTAAACGATCTCTAATATGACGAGAAGTAACAAATTTTCCTTCTTTACCAAAGAAAGGAGAGTCATTGATAGTAAACAACATGCTCATTGTTGGCTCATCAATAGCGATAGTTTTTAATGCTTCTGGATTTTCAATATCCGCAATAGTATCACCAATTTCAAAACCTTCAACTCCAACGATAGCACAAATATCGCCAGCTATAACTTCTTGCACTTTTTTACGACCAAGTCCTTCAAATGTGTGCAATTCTTTGATTCTAGATTTCATTATTGAACCATCTCTTTTGCATAAAGAGATTGGCATTCCTTCCTTTAAAACTCCTCTTTCAAGACGACCAATCGCAATTCTTCCAGTAAAAGCTGAGAAATCTAATGAAGTAATTAACATTTGTGGTGTTCCTTCTGAAACTTTAGGAGCTGGTACATTTGCAATAACCATGTCTAATAATGCTTCAACATTATCTGTAATATTCTCCCAGTGATCTGACATCCAGTTGTTTTTGGCAGAACCATAAACAGTTGGAAAATCTAGTTGCCATTCTTCAGCACCAAGTTCAAACATTAAGTCAAAAACTTTCTCGTGAACTTCTTCAGGAGTACAGTTTTCTTTATCAACTTTATTGATAACTACGCAAGGTTTTAGACCTAAATCTAAAGCTTTTTGAAGAACAAAACGAGTTTGAGGCATTGGTCCTTCAAAGGCATCAACTAATAGACAAACTCCATCAGCCATGTTTAATACACGCTCTACTTCTCCGCCAAAATCGGCGTGACCAGGAGTATCAATGATATTAATTTTTGTTCCTTTGTAAGTTACCGAAACGTTCTTAGAAGTAATTGTAATTCCTCTTTCACGCTCTAAATCGTTGTTGTCAAGTATTAAGTCACCTGTGTTTTCGTTATCACGAAAAAGTTGACAATGGTACATAATTTTATCAACCAAAGTAGTTTTACCGTGATCGACGTGGGCAATAATTGCAATGTTTCTAATAGATTCCATCTGATTTTTTTAGGAGGTGCAAAGGTACACTTTATTTTGATAAAAAAAACCTTAGACTTAATAGTTTACATTTTAATAACTTATATTAATAAATTAGTTAAAAAAAAGTTTATTTTTCTTGTAAAAAATAGATGGTATTCTCTTTTTTTTTTTATTTTTGAGTAATGAAAAATAAATTTTACAATATAATAATTGCCTATTTTATTATTACTCTTTTACTAGCATTAGTAAGTCACAGCTATATTGTAAAGTACACTTCAATTGAAGATCATCTTTTCTATTATTTTATACTAACAATCGTCTTTGTAATTTTATCGCCAGTAGTTTTTATTTATTTGTTGAAGTTAAATAATAAAAGGAATAAAGAAAGTTTTAAACGATTAGAAAAAATAAATGAAGAACTTTATAAATCTAACGAAAGATATGACATAGTTGAAAAAGCAACGAGTGATACTATTTGGGATTGGGATATTAAAACAGGTGGATTTATATGGAGTAAAGGCGTAGAAATAGTTTTTGGATATAAAAAAGAAGATGTGGGGACAAATCTTCAATGGTGGTTTGAGAAAATTCATCCCGAAGACAGTTTGAAAATGTCAGTTAAGTTATATTCTTTCATAGAACAGAAGGCCGAAAAATGGCAAGATTACTATCGTTTCATGTGTGCTGACGGTACATTCAAATATGTCTTCGATAGAGGTTTTTTGGTAATGGATGAAGACAGAAACGTTGTTCGTATGATTGGAGCTATTCAAGACATTACCAAACAAAAAGAAGAAGAACAAAGATTAAAATTATTAGAAACTGTAATTACACAAACTAAAGACAGTGTAATAATAACAGAATCTAATGATGTAGAAAATGAAATGCCCAAAATAGTCTTTGTGAATCCTGCTTTTACAAAAATGACTGGTTATAATGCTGAAGAAGTAGTTGGCAAATCGGCTTTAGTATTTATGAATAAATTTAGTGTTAGAAACGATATTAAAAAATTAGCCGAAGCACTAAAGAAAAAAGAAGAATTTTCCTTTGAATCTTTAAATAAAAGAAAAAACAAAGAACAATATTGGGTTAATATCTCAATGATACCAATAACAGATAAAGATAATCAGCATTCACATTGGATATCAATACAAAGAGATATTTCTATAGAAAAAGAACGTGAAAAAGAACGTGAGCAACTCATTAGTGAATTAACTCAAAACAATAAAGACTTAAAACAATTTTCTTACATAACATCGCATAATTTAAGAGCTCCTTTATCTAATTTAACAGGATTACTTAATCTAATTGATGATATTCCAATTGAAAATGAAGAACTGAAAGAAATCATAAATGGTTTCTCTAAATCAACATCACAATTAAATGAAACTATTAATGATTTGGTTAATGTAATCATTATAAAAGACAGTCCGTCAATACAAAAAGAAGATATTATAATAAAAAACATCTTTGAAAACGTATTTAATCAGTTGAGTTTTTTAATTAGTTTGAAAAAACCAATTATAAAAATGGAGCTAAATGACACACAAACAATCAATCTAAACAAATCCTACATTGAGAGTATTTTATTAAATTTGATGACCAACTCTTTACGCTATTTAGATCCAAATAGGCAATTGAAAATTTGGATAGGTTCAAAAAAGACTACTACAGAAACCACATTGACTTTTAAAGACAACGGAATTGGAATTGATTTAGAACGAAACAGAGACAAAATATTTGGATTATATCAACGATTTCACGACTATCCTGATAGCAAGGGATTAGGTCTTTATTTAGTTAAATCGCAAGTTGAATCAATGGGAGGAACAATAAGTGTAGAAAGTCAAGTTGGCTTAGGAACAACCTTTACAATAGTATTTAAAAACAATTAACAATGTATAGCAAAATTTTATTTGTAGATGACGATCCGATCACGTTAATGCTATGCAAAAAAGTGATTGAAAGAGCTGAATTCTCTAAAGAAATAGAAGTAGCTCATAACGGAGAAGATGCAATAAATTATTTTGACTCCCTAAAAATAGAACTTGAAAACAATAAAGATATTATTTCACCTCAATTAATGTTTTTAGATTTAAACATGCCCGTAATGGGTGGATGGGAATTTTTAGATTTATTTTCAGATGAGAAATACTATACTTTTTTTCCAAATCTAAAAGTAATCGTTTTATCCTCAACAATAGACCCTAAAGATATTGAAAAATCAAAATCTTATTCTATGGTTATCGATTTCTTATCCAAACCTATAACTAAAGAACTACTAAAGTCGATCAGTGAAAAGCAAAAATAAAAAAGCTTCCTAAATAAAATTTAGGAAGCTTTTTTATTAATACAAAAAATGTTTTATACTATAATTTAGCAACTAGCTTTGTTAATTTAGATTTTAAATTAGAAGCTTTGTTATCATGAATAATATTTTTCTTTGCTAATCTGTCAATCATAGAGATTACACCAGATAATTTAGATGCTGCATCAGATTTATCAGTAGCCAATCTTAATGCCTTTATTGCATTACGAGTAGTCTTGTGCTGATATCTATTTAACACTCTTTTCTTTTCGTTACTTCTAATTCTTTTTAAAGCTGACTTATGATTTGCCATTTTGTTTTGTTTTTTTTTAATTGTTATAAACTCCTAGTTAAAAAAGAAAAACCTCCCACAATTTTTAACAATCACTTTGGTTTTAACTAATAAAACAATAACAGAGACACCAATTACTATTTTATAAAACTTATTTACAACTAATTTTGTAGCCCGTAGGGGAATCGAACCCCTCTTACATGGATGAAAACCATGCGTCCTAACCGATAGACGAACGGGCCATTACATTATTTTGTAATGCGAGTGCAAAAATACAACTATTTTTAATTCACACAATAGCTAAAAGTATTTTTTTTTCTTTTTTTTTAGTATGCTTTTGCAAACAACACTCTTCCAGCAGATTTAGCTCCAGTTAAAATACATTCCCCTTCTTCTTTGACTGAATTTAAAGGCATACAACGAATAGTTGCTTTTGTCAAATCCTTGATTTTCTCTTCTGTTTCTGGAGTACCATCCCAATGAGCAGAAATAAAACCAGTTTTGTTTTCTAGAACTTCTTTAAATTCTTCAAAACTATTTACTTCAGTTATATGAGTATCTCTATAATTCAATGCTTTGTTAAACAAATCGTTTTGAATAGTTTCCAACAAATCATTTATATAATTTACAATTCCATCTTTAGCAACAACTTCTTTTGTCAAAGTATCTCTTCTTGCTACTTCAAATGTTCCGTTTTCTAAATCTTTAGGTCCAACAGCTATTCTTACTGGCACACCTTTTAATTCCCATTCAGCGAACTTAAATCCTGGTTTTTGTGTAGTTCTGTTATCATATTTAACAGAAATATTAAGTTTTTTAAACTGCCCAACTAAACCATTAACAACTTCTGAAATTCTTTCAAATTCTTCATCTGTTTTGAAAATCGGCACAATTACCACTTGAATTGGAGCTAAATTTGGAGGTAAAACTAAACCATTATCGTCCGAGTGTGTCATGACTAATGCTCCCATTAAACGCGTAGAAACTCCCCATGATGTTCCCCAAACGTGTTCTTGTTTACCTTCGGCATTTGCAAATTTCACATCAAATGCTTTAGCAAAATTTTGTCCTAAAAAGTGAGATGTTCCTGCTTGTAGTGCTTTTCCATCTTGCATCAATGCCTCTATACAATAGGTTTCGTCAGCTCCTGCAAAACGCTCTGTTTCTGTTTTTAATCCTTTTATGACTGGTATAGCCATGAAATTTTGAGCAAAATCAGCATACACATTCATCATCTTTTCAGATTCTTCAATTGCTTCCGCTTTTGTTGCATGAGCTGTATGTCCTTCTTGCCATAAAAATTCAGCAGTTCTTAAAAACAAACGTGTTCTCATTTCCCAACGCACTACATTTGCCCATTGATTTATAAGTAATGGCAAATCTCTATAAGATTGGACCCAATTTTTATAAGTACTCCAAATAATTGCTTCACTTGTAGGACGAACAATTAATTCTTCTTCCAATTTTGCATTTGGATCAACCATCAATTTCCCAGGCTTATCAGGGTCATTTTTCAAACGATAGTGAGTTACAATGGCACATTCTTTAGCAAAACCTTCTGCATTTTTTTCTTCGGCTTCAAACATGCTTTTGGGAACAAACAAAGGAAAATAGGCATTACTATGACCTGTTTCTTTAAACATCCTGTCTAATTCTGCTTGCATTTTTTCCCATATTGCATAGCCATAAGGTTTTATAACCATACAACCTCTAACCCCTGAGTTTTCAGCCAAATCGGCTTTAACTACAAGTTCGTTATACCATTTGGAATAGTCTTCTTCTCTCTTTGTTAAGTTCTTGCTCATAATGAATAGTTTGGCATAAAAATTGTTTAACTAATTTTAACTAAATAGTTCGGCAAAACTAACTATTTTTGTATTGTCCAACAATAAAAATGCTATAGATATGAAAACTAATTATTTTTTAACCAAAAAATTCTCCATTTACACCGTATTTGGACTTTTATCATTGATGGTAACTTCTTGTGGTTCTTACCAAAACTCTTCTTATTATGATAACGATGGTGTTTATGGTTCAGATTCAAATTCAAGTCCAAAACAAAGTGATGAATCAAGAGCCAATAGTGGCTATTATAAAGACTATTTTAGTTCTTTAAACAAAGACAACGAACAAGTATTTACTGATGTCGACAACTACTCTTCTCAAAACGATACCATTAATAAAAATAGTAACGCTAATAACAATAATAATCAAAATCAATCTAATTATGCAGGTTGGGGTTCTAATTCAGACAATGTTACTGTAAATGTATACAATAGCGGTTGGTATACTCCAAGTTGGGGATACTATGGTGGTGGATATTACGGAAATAATTGGGGATATAATGGTTACTACGGAAACTATTGGGGATACAACAGTTGGTATGGCCCTAGCTGGGGCTTAGGTTGGAATTCTTGGTACGGGCCAAGTTGGTATGGAAACTACGGTTATGGATATGGATACAACCCTTACGGGTATTATGGCAACAACTGGGGATGGAATAGCGGACACTTAGGACACAACTACGCGTATTCTGGAGGAAGAAGAAATAGCAATTTTATAGCTGATGGAAATGGCGGAGGCTA
>CANCFZ010000091.1 GCA_947377425.1 Flavobacteriaceae bacterium | reverse complement strand
TCGTCGGTTTCTAGTTGAAGACGAGCAAAGCGGTCTTTGGAATTTCGTTCAACCACTTGAAGACTATCCGATATTCTTACATAATCTTCAGAGAATTTTACAGCATTTTTTTTATCAACTATAGAAGCTTGTTTTAATGCCAAGATAATATTAAATGGAATTTTCGATTCTCTTGCAAGGAATATTGCTCTGTCAGAATAAGCTATTGCAGATTTAGTATCACCTCGCTTTTGAAAATATTCAGATAAATGAATATAACTTCCAACAACTACAGTATAATTATTGAGTTTTTTTCTAATCTCTAAGGCTTCATTAAAAAGATTGGGTAAATCTTTGTAATTATTAGTTTGCAGCCTACAATAGCCTAAGTTATCAATTAAAAAAGCGTATAAATCAGGATCGTCATCTATAATTTTTTTATCCTGTAATGCTGCTTCAAAATTTGGTATCGCTTTTAAAAACTCTTTCTGTTTAATATATAAATAACCTAAATTATTATAACAAACGGCTTCTTGATGTTCTTCATTCTGCAAATTAAATTCTTTAACAACTTGAAGAGCTTTCTCATGATAATCAATAGCTCTATCATATTCTTTAAGTTCATTACATACAAGTCCTAACTGATTTAAGGTTCCATATAACTTATCTTTTTCCTCAGAATCCTTAAATATATAATAAGCTTTGGATAAAGACAACTCTGCACCTAAATAATCGCTTGCAAAATATTGAACAATACCTTTGTTAAATAAAATAGTTGCATAATCAAACTTATTATTCTGCTTTAAGTAAATTTTTTCTGCTTTTAAATAAAAATAAAAAGAGCTATCATAATTTTCAGTTTTTTTAAAATAATTTGCTTTATATCTATAAACTTTTACAAGATTTAAAGTATCTTTATTTGAAATAGAATTTTTTAAAAGCATTTTAGACGACTCCTCAAATTTATTCCAATTTTTTAAAGTATAATACTTAAACATCAAACTATAAAGTGTATCCCTATTCTTTTGATTATTTTGAAGGTTCTCAACAAAATGGAATCCTTTATCTAAAGCAATAATTTTTTTTTGTTCTGGGATATTTATATTGTTAACAATACCCATATAATAGGCTAAACTATCCGAAGAAACTTTCTCAGAAATAATTTTATTTTTATTTTTTGAACAACTCAAAAACAAAAACAACAGTACAAATATTAGGTAATTTTTAGACAATTATTAAATTGATTTTCACCAAAAATAGCAAACATTATTCAAAAAAAAAACTACCAATGTAAATTGGTAGTTTTTAAATATTTTTTTTGGTTGAAATTATTCACCTGTTGAGCTTTTTCCTCCTATTGTAAATTCACCTGTTGAACTTTTTCCTCCTATATTTAATTCACCTGTTGAACTTTTTCCTCCAATTTCATTAGGAGTTGTAAAAGAGGTTAATACCATCATTAAACTGAACATTGCGATAATTAAAAATGATTTTTTCATAATTTCTTGTTTTATATATTTCGTTATTATTATATTATTGTAAAAGCTGAATATTGTTTGGGGCTTTTGACGTCGTAAAACTACTACAGCAATGAGTATCAATTTATATGAATACCAGTGTATAATGTGGATTGCGGTCGTTTGATAGTGAATGAGGCTCAAATATGGGTGAATGGAGGTTTTTGTAAAATAGTGGTTTTTTGAACATAAAAACAAAGGTTTTTTATTTATAAAACATTGATTATCAATTTTTTATAAATAAAAATAATTGCTTCATCGTAAAAAACATGTTTTTAAACCGAAAATGAAACGATGAAATACTTGATGAAATTTGAAGTATAAATACAACTGAATATTATATCTCCAAGTAATTTCCAGCAGCTATGGTAGCAATAATAGCATCAATGTTTTCTTTGTAAGATTTAGAAAACGGTAGTTTAGTTGTAGTTCCTTTTATATGGCAAACTGCGTTACCAGTGTGAATTCTTGAAACATAATCGATATTAACTATATAACTGTTATGAATTCTAACAAATGGATGCGCCATAACACCTTCAAAATGCTTTAATGTTTTAAATGCTGTAATCATTTCGCCTGTATTCAAGTGAATGTCGGTTGAATTATTATCGGCTTGCAAGTAACAAATATCAGTTGCATCTATGTAACGGTAGTCCCCATAAGACTTGACACAAATAACAAGTGGTTTTTCTCTAATGTTTTCTGTTTGGACTAAGGAAACCGTTTTGGATTCTTTCAGTTCAACTATACTTTCATCTGAAACTGGTTCTTCATCGGTTATCTCAGGTTTTATAACAATTTCTTGAGATTCCGATTCTTCTGGAGCTAATTCAGGAATTTCTTGTTCAATTTCTTGAATTGGTTCAGAATCATCTGTTGTAGCAATTAATTCAATTGCCTTAATTTCAGTTTCTACTTTAGTTTCATGATTTTCAGTAGTTACTATAGGAGCAATTGGAGGAATATTAGAAACTAATTGTGGAACAGCAGTCGATATTAATACACCGCCAAATTCTTTTTCTAAACGAAATAAGCTTTTACGCAGTTCTTTAGATTCTAACGGTTTTATGAAATAGTCAAAAACTCCATATTTAAGCGCTTCTAAACTAAGAGAATCGTTGGTTGTTGTGATAAAAACCTTAGGAACAATGCTTAAGTATCGGTGTAATTCATTGATAAATTGTAATGATAACTTGGATTCTTTATCCAGTGGATCTATTTCTAGAAAAATAATATCCGGATTGTGTTCTAAAACAATATCTAATCCATCATCATAATTATCGGCTACAGCCAAATAACGCAAGCTTTGAAAACTTTCGGCCGTAGCTTTAGTTTTCAATGCATTGTCTTGATTGTCATCAATAATTACGTACGTAAAATTCTTCAATTGCCTTACTTTTTGGGGTAAAGCATTAGATACTGAGTTCACACAAACTCAAGGTTAAAAATAATAGGATAGTTTGGGACTATTTTTTATTTAAAAATATTGCAAAATCACACATTTTACAACTTCACGAAATTAAAAGTTTTAATGAATATCTGCACCATTGTGGTTTATGTTTTTTTAACAATCACCCGATTTTAGTTAAACGGAATAAATACTCGACAAAAGACATTTAAAACGAAGTTTATTCCTACTTTTTCGACGATATAACAAAAAATGAAGACGAAAATAAATTTTATCGTCATATAGCAATTTACGGTAGGATTATTTACATATAACTATTTGTTATATAAAATATTATACTCATTTTATTGAAAAACAAATGTTATTATGTATTAAATAATAAGTAGGTTTTCAAAAAGCATTTGTAAGTAAATTAATCAAAAAAAGCGATTCAAATATAAAGATTGTAAAAACACCTATTTAACCAAGGTTATTAACAATCAGAAGAGAATATTAAAAATTAATTTGTTCTATAATAAAAATATGGCAATATTTCGATATAGCACTTTAAAATTAGTTTGTAAACATTAATAAAATCAATATTCTAATGAATTTTACTCATTTCAACAAAATATTAAAAAAGACAAAAAATAGGATGAATTTCTAATAATCTTTTTTAAATTTGAAGCGTTCTTTTATAAGATGCCTTTATTTGAAATAAAAGCTGGCATTGTTAATCAATAAGAACAAATAATATTAGTTGAAACAATTTAATTATAGAATATTATATATAGCAATATGGGAATTACTAAAACATTCGGTTTTGCCTTTAAAATCAATGAAATGGCTGATATATTGAAAGCATTAGGAAATCCAGCGAGGTTGAAAATTATTCAATTTTTAATGGATTCACCCGTTTCAAATTGTGGCGATATACAAGTTGTGTTACCATTAGCACAATCAACCGTTTCTAAACATCTTTCTGAGCTAAAAAGAGTGAAACTTATCAACGGAAAAATAAAAGGAAACAACATTTACTATTCGTTAAATCTAAAAACTTGGGAGAAAGTAAAAGGTTTTCTTTTGAGCGAGATTAATTTACCTAAAGAGGATTAACTTAATTTTGAATTTATAGAAGTCTCTCGACTGCGATTGGAATGACAAAACTGAAATATAAATGACAATTAAAACAATCAATTTAAAAGTCAATTAGCTCATAAAGAAACTGGTTTTCAAGAATTAATATTACAAAAAAAATCCACTAAATAAATAGTGGATTTTTCAATTTGAGTAATTCGTCTAAAATATTATTTTGCTCTCATCAACCAGTTTCTCATCGAAACTTCTTCATTGATAATTCCTCTTAATTCAGAAATTGCTACTCTATCTTGCTTCATTGAATCTCTGTGTCTAATCGTTACTGTTTGATCTTCTAACGTCTGATGATCGACTGTAATACAAAATGGAGTTCCAAGTGCATCTTGTCTTCTATAACGTCTCCCTACGGCGTCTTTTTCGTCGTAAGCTACATTAAAATCCCATTTCAAATCATCAATTATACTTTGCGCTATTTCTGGAAGTCCGTCTTTTTTAACCAAAGGTAAAACAGCCGCTTTAGTCGGTGCTAAAACTGAAGGCAAACGTAAAACTGTTCTTGTTGAACCATCTTCCAAAGTTTCTTCTTGTAATGAAGTTGCGAAAACGGATAAGAACATTCTATCCAAACCAACTGAAGTTTCTACAACGTAAGGAACATAATTAGAATTCGTTTCGTTATCAAAATACTGTAATTTTTTACCCGAGAATTGTTCGTGGGCTTTCAAGTCGAAGTCAGTTCTTGAATGAATTCCTTCTAATTCTTTAAATCCAAATGGGAAATTGAATTCGATATCGGCAGCAGCATTGGCATAATGTGCTAATTTTTCGTGATCATGAAAACGGTAATTTTCCTTACCTAAACCTAATGACAAATGCCATTTTAGACGATTTTCTTTCCAGTATTCGTACCATTTCATTTCTTCTCCTGGCTTTACAAAAAATTGCATTTCCATTTGTTCAAATTCACGCATTCTAAAAATAAATTGTCTAGCAACAATTTCATTTCTAAAAGCTTTACCAGTTTGTGCAATTCCGAATGGAATTTTCATTCTACCCGTTTTTTGAACGTTTAAGAAATTTACAAAAATTCCTTGAGCCGTTTCTGGACGAAGGTATAAATCCATTGCTGTATCAGCAGAAGCTCCCAATTTTGTTCCGAACATCAAATTAAATTGACGCACTTCGGTCCAATTTCTCGAACCAGTTTCTGGATCAGCAATCTCTAGTTCTTCAATTAAAGCTTTAACATCTTCTAGGTTTCCATCACCCAAAGATTTGCCCATTCTTTCTAGAATTTCTCTTTCTCTAGCCAAATATTCTACAACTCTTGTGTTAGTTGTAATGAATTCTTGTTCATTAAAAGCATCGCCAAAACGAACTTTTGCTTTTTCGATTTCTTTTTTGGCTTTCAGGTTTAATTTTTCGGCATAATCCTCAATTAAAACGTCAGCTCTGTATCTTTTTTTGGAATCTTTGTTGTCAATTAATGGATCGTTGAAAGCATCGACATGACCTGAGGCTTTCCAAGTTGTTGGATGCATTAAGATTGCTGCGTCAAGCCCGACAATGTTTTCGTGCATTTGCACCATTGCTTTCCACCAATATTCGCGGATGTTTTTCTTTAATTCAACACCATTTTGTGCATAGTCGTAAACTGCACTCAAACCGTCGTAAATTTCGCTTGACGGAAAAATAAATCCGTATTCTTTTGCATGCGAAACTACATTTTTAAATAAATCTTCTTGTTTTGCCATAATAGTGCAAAAATATAAAAGTGAAATTAAAATTCAACATAGAAGTTGTTTAAACTTTTTTAAATTGGTTGTAAAATTGTATTTTTATGGAATAAAAAATGTTTTTTGATGATTCGAAGTGTCCTTAATTTGTTTTTTCCGAATGCCTGTGCGGGTTGTAATTCGTTTTTATTATCGGATGAAAAGGTGATTTGTACCTCTTGTAGGCATGAAATTCCGTTGACTAATCATCATAAAACCAAGAATAATGAAACTTTCAGCAAATTTTATGGGCGAATTGATATAGAATTTGCTTCGGCTTTGTTTTATTTTCATAAAAAAGGAATTGTTCAAGAAATGATTCACAAATTAAAATACAAAGGACATCAAGAAGTTGGTGAAGCCATAGGAAATTGGTATGCTGAAGAATTAAAATCCATTAAAGAAATTAATAATGTTGATTATATAATTCCAGTTCCTTTACACAAAAAACGATTGAAAGAACGTGGCTATAATCAAGTTACAACTTTTGGAGAATCTTTATCTAAAAACATGAATATCAAATACAATGACCACATTTTAGTTAGAAATATTTATTCAAAAACGCAAACCAAGAAAACTTTTTTAGGTCGAAGTGAAGTTGCAGAAAGCATTTTTGGAGTAATATTAGACGAAAGTTACCACAACAAACATTTTTTATTAATTGATGACGTAATTACAACTGGCTCAACATTGGAAGCATGCAGCCGAGAATTGCTAAAAATTCCTGGTTCAAAAGTCAGTATTGTTTGCATGGCGATGACTCAGTAATTATTTTTAGTTAATTATAAATAAAAACATTTCATTTCCTCTAAATATAATTGTTATTTTGTCCTAAGAAAAATAATAAATTGATGAAAAAAGGTTATTCTAAATATATTTTACTTCTTATAGTATTTGCGGTTATTAGTTGTGCAAAAAAAGGAACAATTACTGGTGGTGCCAAAGACACTTTGGCTCCAAAAATGATTGGAAGTTTCCCTAAAAACATGTCAACTAATTTTAACGGAAAAGAAATTAGAATTACTTTTGACGAATACATAAAGTTGAAAGATTTAAGTAAACAACTTATTATTTCGCCACCAATGAAGCGTCAGCCTGAGGTTTTACCATCTACGGCAAGCAAATATATTAATATAAGAATCAAAGATACTTTACTCCCTAATACTACTTACAGCTTCAATTTTGGCAAAAGTATTCAAGATAATAATGAAGGAAATCCGTACCAACAATTCAAATATGTTTTTTCTACAGGAAGTCATATTGATTCGTTGACATTAGGAATAAAAGTTAAAGATGCAATTGAGAAAAAAGTTGCAGATTATATATCAATTATGCTTTATGAAGCTAATGATAAATACAATGATTCAGTTGTTTACAAAGAAGTTCCAAGATATGTAACTAATACTTTAGACAGTTTGAAATTAGGGAAATTTGAAAATCTTAAACAAGGTAAATACAAACTTGTAGCAATCAAAGATGTTAATGGAAACAACAAATTTGATCCAAAAACAGATAAAATTGGTTTTCTAAAAGACTTTATTAAAATTCCAAATGATACAATTTATGAATTAGAATTATTTAAAGAAGAAATGTCCTTTAAAGCTATAAATGTATCGCAAGCTTCTGCAAGTAAATTTACTTTGGGTTATCAAGGAAATACAAAAGATGTAAAAATTAACATTAAGAAAAATGGAGAAATAATTCCGTTTGTTATGACTAAATTACCTAAAAAAGATTCGTTACAAGTTTGGTTTAGAGGAATTAAAGGTGATTCGTTAAGTATAGATGTTGCAAAAGATAAATTCAAAAAGACATTTTCATTAAAAGTTAAAGAACAGAAAAAAGATTCTATTAGTTATTCGGCAGAACAAACTAGTAATTTGAATTTTAGAGAAATTTTTGCAGTTAATTCAAACATTCCACTATCTAAAATTGATGTTTCGAAGATGAAATTGATTAATAAAGATTCTGCTGAAGTTAAATTCACAACTGAATATGATGAATTCAATCAACAATTGAAGTTTAATTTCAAAAAAGAACCTTTAGAAAAATATAATTTAAAGATTTTTCCTGGAGCATTAATTAATTTTAATGACAAAAAGAATGATACTTTGACTTATTCATTCTCTACCAACAACACTACCGATTATGGAAATTTGAAAGTTACATTAGAAAATGTAAAACGTTTTCCAGTAATTGTTGAGTTAACAACCGAAAAAGGAGAAATTTTAGCTACTGAATTTTCTGAAAAAAGTAATGTTATAAACTTTGATTTACTAGAGCCAAAAAAGTATATACTACGTTTAATTTATGACGACAATAAAGATAAATTATGGACACCAGGGAGTTTTCTTGAACAGCGCCAGAGCGAAGAAGTGATTTATTTTCCGAAAGAAATTGATGTTCGTGCCAATTGGGATGTGGAACAACCGTTTGATTTAAGTAAATGATATTAAACACAAAAGGTACAAAAGATTTTAACTTTTGTGCCTTTTGTGTTTAATATTGCTTTTTGTAATCATGAAATTTCAAAATCATCTTTATCGTTTAGAAATGCTAGTTTACTTCTTGTTTCTAGTATTTTTTCTTTGTTTAATTCTACAATAAAAATATCTTCAGTTTCATAAGGTTCTATCATGCAATTTCCAAGAAAATCTATTGCTTGTGAATGTCCATTGTATTGATGATTATTACAGTCCAATCCAACACGGTTTACACCAACTAAATAACTCATATTTTCTACGGCTCTTGCTTTGAGTAAAATATCCCAAGCGTTTACTCGCGGTTTTGGCCAATTGGCAACATAAATCAATAAATCATAATCCTCAACATTTCTTGAAAAAACTGGAAAGCGCAAATCGTAACAAATTAGCGGACAAATTTTGAAACCTTTGTATTCTACAATTAATTTTTCAGTTCCGGCAGTATAAACTTTGTCTTCACCTGCTAACGTGAATAAATGTCTTTTGTCATAATATTGAATTTCACCCTTTGGAAAAACAAAAACCAATCGGTTGAAATATTTTCCGTTTTCTTCAATCACTAAACTTCCTGTTATGGCACAATTTTTAGCTTTTGCCAAATCTTGAAGCCACAAAATCGTTTCACCTTGCATAGTTTCTGCAACATTTTTGGGATTCATTGTAAACCCAGAAGTAAACATTTCGGGCAAAACAATCAAATCGACATATTGCGAAATAGCATTGATTTTATACTGAATTAAACGCCTATTTTCATTAGGATTTTCCCAAATTAAAGAAGTTTGTATTAATGCTATTTTCAT